>JBFMEI010000108.1:0-7172 GCA_040753295.1 Thermodesulfobacteriota bacterium
AATAGGCGAACCGCTGTCGGCAATAGGGTGTTCGGTTCCGTCAGATGCAATAAGAATCGTATGATTTGCCAACCCGATAATTTTTCCTTCCCGAATCACCCGGGGTACCGGATTTTCCACATTGTTCCGGGTCTCTTCATTTACGATCCGAAATATCTCCTCAATCGGTTTATTGGCCGCTTCTGCTTCGCGCCAACCTGTGAGCTTTTCAGCCACGGTGTTCATCTGCCGGATCCGGCCTTCAGTATCAGTGGTGATAACCCCATCCCCGATACTGTAGATGGTCGTACGAAACCGTTCTTCGCTTTCGGCAATGGCAGCGCTTTCCTTCCGGCTGTAAATAAAGGCAAGGATTGCAGCCGCCAGCAGGATAAGGAGTCCGGAGATTCCGGAGATCATGGCAGCCCTGTATATGGCTTCAGAGTTGATTTCCCGGATATCCACTTTGGCAACCATGGCCCAGGAAGAATCCGGTACGGGATTGATTTCCGCCATGACTTGAACCCCCCGGTAGTCGATCCCATTAAAGAGGCCTGTTTTTCCTGAGACGGCTCGGACAGCAGGAATTTCCGTTCTGGATAATGGAAAGCGGATACTTAAGGGTTGGCTTTCTGAATGGCGAAGCCGGTTCAACAGCAGGACATTATCTCCTTCTTTTCGAACCAGAAGCGTTTCAGAACTGGGGCTGGGTGTAGGCCAGGATTGAATCAGGGGAAAAAGATAGGCTTCCGGATCGCTACGGAGGATCAGGATTGTCGAGGGGCTGCTGTTTTCGTGTGCCACTGCTGCAGCGATATCGATATGAATCCGGCCATGGATGGAACACCGGTAGAAATCTCCCATGACGGCCGAGTCTTTGGAAAGGGCCTGTTTTGCGATGGTCTGGCTTTGGGGGTCCAAATGAACAACGTGAGGATCGATGGAATATAAAATCTGAAATTGCGAATCCACGAGGATGGCATCCTCATATCCGCCTTGATCTTTCATCAGATTGAGGCGCTGGATCAGGTCATTTTTCAGGGTGGAGCTTTTTGGATTGCGGCGCCATGCTTCAACTAAGCGGGAAAAAAGAGGGCTTTGTGCAAGGATAAGGGCATTGGAAATTCGTTCCTTTCGCCATTGAACGATCTGATCGACTTTGAGCCGGGCCAGCGCATGGAGGGTTTCGTAATGAACCTGCCGGATCTTTTCGGCTTCCTGGCGATAGTAGGTATAGGCACCTATAAGTACGGCAATGAATATAAATACAAAAAGGATAAAAAATGCTCTTTTGTGTTGTTTTAAAAGGGCTTTTCTGCGCATGGCGTAGAAATCTCCTTTCAGTATGGAATTTCCTACTGAAATAATTGAGTATCATTTCAGGTGGGGTTGTGTCAAATAAGATCCGGATGAAAAGCCGTTGGATAATGATCCGGTCTGATTTTGATTGATCATTTCCAATCCTTGATATAGATAAGCCCCGAATGAGAAATTAAAAAGGATATGAATAGGGTTTTATGGATAAGGATTCGACAGAAGCGGTCATCGAACAGGCAAAGGAAGTCCTCAGGATTGAAGCTGACGGCGTTCTTAAACTCGTGGACCGGATGAACCACCGGTTTGCGGAAATGGTTGAACTCATCTTTAGCTCAAAAGGGCGATTGATTATAAGCGGCATCGGCAAGTCCGGAACCATAGGCAGAAAAATCGTGGGAACCCTGAACAGCACCGGGACCCGCTCCCTCTTTATCCATCCGGTTGAAGCCATGCATGGGGATCTTGGCATGGTGAGCAGGGATGATATCTTCCTTGCGCTTTCCAACAGCGGAGAGACGGATGAGCTGAACCTTTTAATTCCGAGTATCCGAAGAATCGGGTGCAAGGTTATTGCCTTTACCGGAAAACCCCAATCGACCCTAGCCAAAAACAGCGATATCGTCATTGATGTGGGAGTGGAAAAAGAAGCCTGCCCTCTTGGGCTTGCCCCTACTGCCAGCACCACAGCCCTTCTGGCGGTGGGAGATGCCCTTGCGGTTGTTCTGATCAATAAAAAGAGGTTTAAATCGAGCGATTTTGTCAGAATTCATCCGGGTGGAAAACTCGGACGCCGTCTGGCCTGCAAGGTCAAGCAGATCATGCTCGAAGGAGAATCGATTCCCAGGATTTATGAAGGGAAAACCATGCGGGACGCTGTTAAAGAGATCAATCGGCTTCAACTTGGAGCAGCCCTTGTGTCGAAGCCGAAGAGCGATATTTTGACCGGAATCGTCACCGACGGCGATATCCGGCGAAGAATTCTCCTTGAAAAAGGCTTTTTGAACCTCAGAGTGGAAGACGTCATGACCAGAAATCCCAGGAGAGCCGGCCCGGAATCCGCAGCCTATGATGCGCTGAACCTCATGGAAAAACATCAGATAACCGTCCTGCCCATCACCAGTTCCAGAAAGAAAATTCTGGGCATTTTGCATCTTCACGATATTCTGGGCAAGGGCGCTTTCAAATTCAACGACATCCAATGACACAACCCAAATCCGATTGCCTGGAAACCATCCATGACATTCCGGAAACCGCGATTCCTTCGCTGGGTCCGCGGAGAATCGATTCTCCTTTGCAAAAAACCAGAGAAGCCTTTTCCCGGGAATGCTTCAGTACGGATTACGACCGGATTTTAATCGATGTGAATCTGATGAAGGTGGAAACCCTGGTGGAAAGGGGAGAGCCTCTGGCTGCATTTGAGCTGGCGGGACCTAGAGAGCATATCTATTTTGATCCCAGCAAGCTCAAGTGTGCGCTGGTTACCTGCGGAGGCCTTTGTCCGGGTTTAAATGATGTCATCCGATCGATTGTTCTGGAATTATACTACGGCTACGGCGTGCGCAACATATTCGGCATCCGTTACGGACTTCAGGGGTTTATTTCCGGATACGGACACACCGTGATGCATCTGGAACCGGAATCGGTGGGAGATATTCTCGGAACCGGCGGGTCGATTTTAGGGTCCTCGAGAGGCCCCCAGCCGGTAGATGAAATTGTGGATTGCCTGGAACGGTTGAATGTGGGGATCCTTTTCATGATCGGCGGAGACGGAACCCTGATGGCAGCCACAAAAATTGCCGACATCATCGCCCTCCGGAATCTGAAGATCGCGGTGGTGGGGATTCCAAAGACCATCGACAATGACATCTATCTGGTATCCAGATCTTTCGGATTCGATACTGCGGTGGATCTGGCAACACAGGCCATCCGGGGCGCCCACATGGAATCGGAAGGATATCCCAACGGTATCGGACTGATCAAACTCATGGGAAGATATTCGGGGTTCATCGCCGCCACGGCAACACTGGCCCAGCAGGACGTCAATTTCACCCTGATACCGGAAGTCGATTTCGATCTGGAGGGGAAAGAAGGGCTCCTGGAATCTCTGACAACGCGTTTGCACCAGCGAAACCATGCCGTGGTCGTGGTAGCTGAAGGGGCAGGCCAGAAATTTTTTCAAGGTAAAAAATCCGACAGGGATGCATCCGGAAACCTCAAGCTTGAGGACATCGGACTTTTTATCAAAGATGCGATTTCCGGTTATTTCCGTTCAAAAGGGATCGATATTTCGTTGAAATATATCGATCCCAGTTACCTGATTCGAAGTCTCCCTGCAAATGCCAATGACCGCGTATTCTGCAGCGCTCTGGCCAGAAACGCCGTACATGCCGGCATGGCGGGAAAGACGAAAATCATGGTGGGATACTGGAATGACCGGTTCGTGCATATTCCCATGGCTGCTTCGGCAGGAAGGCGAAAGCAGGTCAATCCCCAGGGACGGCTATGGTCGAGTGTCCTGGAAGCCACCGGACAGGGGTCTTTGAAAAGCGTTTCATAATCCGATGGAACCGGATGGTTTGGAATGTTCCAAAAGATCTCGGATAATCATGGCATGTTTCATGGCAGAGCCTCTGTTTTGAATTACCGCCCGGCGGGCAAGATTTCCGATCTGTTCAAGTTCTTTCGGATGATGGAGAAGATGAAGCGTTTTTTTCAGCAGATCCTTTTGATCTTGAACCATAATCCCTCCGCCGGCCTGATCCAGAATCTCCTTGGCATCCATGAAATCTTCCATTGAAGGCCCATAGAGGACCGGCTTTCCCCATACGGCAGCCTCCAGGATATTCTGTCCGCCCAAGGGGACAAGGCTTCCTCCGCAAAAGATAACGGTTCCAATGCTGTATGCTGCCTGAAGCTCGCCCATGGTGTCCATCACAACCACCGGTGAATGCCTTTGGGTTTCCATTCCATTGAAATCAGTCCGAAACTGATATGAAAGTCCTTTGTTTTTAATCAGCTCTCCGATGAATTTGGATCGTTCCACATGCCGGGGTGCAATGATTAAAAGGGTGTTCGGGAAAAATTGCCGCATCTTTTCATAGGCATCCAGAACCATCTGTTCTTCTTCTCTCCGGGTGCTCCCGGCGATAAAGACTTTTTCATCCCCTTTAAGATTATATAATTTTGCCATTAAATCCGGTATGGCCGGATCGACCTGTTCTCCCAGAAGGTCATATTTTGCGTTTCCATTGATTCGGATTCGATCCGGAGAGGCTCCCATCTGCCGAATCCGGTAAGCATCCTCTTCCCGGATCATGCTGAAGGCGTTGATCTGTTTTAACGTTTCTTTCATCAAAGGCAGGATTTTCAGATATCCTTTGATGGATCGAACAGAGATGCGGCCATTCAACAGGGCGGTTTTGATCCCCATTTTTCCGGCTTCGGCAATCCAGTTCGGCCAGATTTCAGTCTCAATGAAAGCCAGCAGATCCGGTTTAAACGCGCGGAGGGCGTTTCGGGCTGATGGAATCAGGTCGATGGGAGCAAAAACGCAATCTGTTCTATTCTGCAGGAGACTTCCCTGAATTTTATTACGGGCCAGTTGCTGTCCGTATTCCGTGGTAGTGGAAAGGATAAAGCAGGATCCGGGAAGGATATCGGAGAGGGCGTTCATGATCGCCACAGCCACATGGACTTCCCCAACGGAGACCGCATGGATCCATATTCTGGCGACTCCGGCGGGAGGTGGGATCCTGATCTTTGGATAAATCCCCAATCGCTGGCTTAATCCATGACGATATCGACCGGTGATTCTGGAATAAAGAAAAAAGGGAGGGAAAAGAATAAAAAAAAGTCCTGTCCCGATGCAATTATATGCCAAGTAGTATGGATTCATGAATTATAGAATAGGATTTGAAAGTTCCTCTCGGAATTGAACGGTCTTATACCTGAAAGATTCAGGTTATAGATTCCCCGCCTTTTGGGGAGATATGGAATTTAGGGGGATACAGGCTAATTCCCCACGGTTTCCCTCTTAATGATAAGATGGAAATAGCGAAAAGTGAAACCCAAGGTCAAGAATATTGTGTGTCATGTCGAAAAAGGCCCGGCTGAAGGGAAACCTTTCAAATTTGAAATTCTTTGCAAAGCCTTTTCAAATCAGATAAGAAATAGATGGATTGATCATCTTTTCCTGCCGAAACCATATTAATCGAATCACTCTGACTTATGGAGATCAGGGGATGCTTTGCGAGCTTCTCATCAGAAACTTTGCTATTATCGACGATCTGAACATCCGGTTTTCAAAAGGACTCAATATTTTAACCGGAGAAACCGGAGCAGGCAAATCGATCATCGTCAATGCAGTGGCTCTGATTCTTGGAAGCCGTGCCGCACCCAAGATGATCCGGACCGGGGCTGAAACCGCCGAGCTGGAGGCTCTGTTTCAGATCGATCCCAAAAGCCCGCTGATGAAACTTATCCGGGAGTCGGGGTATGATGCCACGGACGGGCTTCTGGTCAAAAGAGTTGTTTCTAAAAATGATCGCCACCGGGTTTATATCAACGGCCATCTTGCCACCACCCAGGCCCTTTCCGCCATCACTCAGAATCTTGCCAGTATATCCGGGCAGTTTTCCCATCAGGGGATTCTCAAAGAGGAGCACCAGCTCTTGATGCTCGACCAGTTCGGCCAGTTGACGGATTTGAGGAAATCTATTTTTGAGACCTACCATAAAATCATTCCGCTGGCGGAGAAACTCAGGTATCTCGAAGAGAGGCGACAACGCCGTGCCGAGCATCTGGAACTTCTCCAGTTTCAAAAAATGGAAATTTCCCAGGCTCGTCTATCATCTGGGGAAGACGTGGAGCTGGAAGTTGAGAAAAACCGGTTAAAGCATGCCGAAGCGCTTTATGAAAAGGTCTATCAGAGCATTGAATCTCTCTACGGCGGGGAAGGAGCGGTGGTTGAAGCGATGACGGAGATCGGCAAACGGCTCGAATCCGCCGCCCGGATAGACCCTGCCCTTGGGGATCAGGTCAGGCAGATTTCAGAAATCCTTCTTCAAATCGAAGAAACCGTGGAGGCGCTGAGGGAGTATCTGAAAAAAATCCAGGTGGATGAAAAACGCCTTGAAGCTGTGGAATCCAGGCTGGATATCCTCTCAAAGCTTAAGCGAAAATATGGCGGATCCATTGAAGCAATTCTTTCGCATCTCCACTCCATTGAAAAAGAACTGTCTGAAATTGAAGATCTCCCTTCGGAAATCGCTTCGATCAAGCAGACGCTTTCCCGGCTTCACGCATCCATTTCTGAATCGGCTGTAAGGATGTCTAAAAAGAGGGCGGATGCTGCAGAAGCCTTTTCCAAAAAAGTCGAGGCAGAGCTTGGAAGCCTCAGAATGGAAAAGACCCGGTTCACTGTCTTAATCAGCAGCATGCCTGCAGGTCCGAATTCAGATCCTTACCTGATTGCAGATCAAAACAGCATCGGCGAATATGGGATCGATCTGGCAAGGTTCATGATAGCGCCCAATGTCGGGGAAGCCCGGAAACCCCTTGCCGACATCGCTTCAGGCGGTGAGCTTTCAAGGGTTGTGCTTGCCATAAAAGCCATTTTGGCGCAAACCGATTCGGTGGAAACTCTTATCTTTGATGAAGTGGATGCCGGGATCGGAGGAGGGACTGCAGAAGTGGTGGGAAAAAAATTGGCCTCCTTGGCCCGGTATCATCAGATCATCTGTATCACCCATCTTCCCCAGATCGCCGCGTTTGCCGATCATCACTTCAGAATTTCTAAAAATGTTCATGAGGGAAGAACACGTACCCAGATCACCCCGATTCAGGAGCAAGATCGAACCCGGGAGATCGCCCGGATG
>JBFMEI010000109.1:0-7116 GCA_040753295.1 Thermodesulfobacteriota bacterium
TTTAAGTTTTTAATCCCTCTTGAGATCTTTATTATATGAAAAAAAAGCTTCGTATCGGATGCCTGGTATCCGGAGGGGGGACCAACCTCCAGGCCATCATCGACGCATGCGCCGATCATACCATCCACGGTAAAGTGGTCTTTGTGGGATCGGACAATTCCAATGCTTTTGGGCTGACACGGGCTAAAGAGCAGAGGATTTCCACGGTCGTCGTCGATTATGAAGCCATCCTCCGGCAGTATCATCAAAACCCGAAGAGCGTTCGGGTTCCACCTGATTTTTCTCTTGATGCGGTCCTTGCCAGGCAGTCGATTCTTCCCAAAGATGCGCCTGTGGAGAAAATCAAATCTTTTCTTGTTCCCAGAGCGGTTGCAGAGGCTGAGCTGCTCGAAAAAATAAAACCGTTTCCTTTTGATCTTCTGGTCCTTGCAGGCTTCATGAGGATTTTAACCCCATATTTCATCGACCGTGTAAATACGGATCCGGAGAATTTACGAATCATGAATATCCATCCGGCGCTTCTTCCGGCGTTTCCCGGCACTGACGGATACGGGGATACGTTCCGATACGGGTGCAAGGTTGCCGGATGTACGGTCCACTTCATAGACTACGGCGAGGATACCGGGCCCATCATCGCCCAGCGCGCGTTTTCAATTCAGGAAAAAGACACTCTGGAAAAGGTCAGGGAAAAAGGGCTCAGGCTGGAGTGGAAGCTCTATCCGGAATGCATCCGTCTTTTCAGTGAGAATCGGCTTCGGGTGGTAAGGAACACGGTTCTCCTGTCGAACGGTCAATCGATGATAAAATCAGCGGTGAGAATCCTTCCCCCCGTCGATTCATAGCCCCAAAGAATTCCCGTCAACAGGCAATTCGTCATAAAGAGTCCACTCCACCTGTGCATGATTCCGGACGATGGAGGCGATATGTCCGTTAAAATAATGATGCTCGATGTGCCATCGCTTCCCTGAATACCTTGCTGTCAGATGACAGGGATCGAGGATCTCCTCGATTTTACATCGGGACAATCCCTTTAATCCGTCTCCTTCGGCTTTCAGTATCGCCTCCTTTGAGGTCCAGTATCTGAAAAAGAGGATCTTCCGGTCTTCGGAAGACAGCCGTTGTTCATCAACATCCGTGATCCGAAGAAACAGGGAGTCGGGCCGGGGGCGTAATTCTTCCAGATCGATTCCGATGGGCTCATGGGAAACCACGGCGCAGACATAGGTTTTCTTGTGGGATAATGACCAGTAGATTCCTTCCAAAGGAGTGGGGGCGCCGGATTCATTTTTCTCAATGCGTGTCAGAGTCACATCGCTCAATCGTGCGGATTCCAGCAGAGCACAGCGCGCCCAATATCCGAGCTTCCGCACTCTTTCCTTTCCGGTTAATCCCTGCACCTGCCGTTGAACCGAAAGAATTACCGGATAAATCCGCTTAGGCCTGTTCATGCTTCCGGACCAGTGCTTCCTCATAGACCGCACGTTTTGAAATGCCATATCGCCGGGCAATGGTTTTAGCGATCTCGGAAAGGCTTTGGAGATTTAGCTGCATCTCGTTTTTTATTTCCGCCCGAACCCTTTCCCATGGGATCTCTCCTATCTCCTGACGCCCTTCAACCAACAGAGTGCACTCTCCTTTGATCTCCGGCCGCTCCTTTAAAATCATCAGAACTTCACCTATAGAACCTCTTAGAATTTCCTCATAGAGTTTGGTCATTTCGCGGCAAAGGACGCTTTTTCTGTCCCCCAGCGCCTGGTGGATTTCCTCCAGAAGAGATATGATACGATTGGGAGATTCAAAGAAGATAAGGGTCCTCTCTTCGGTTTCCAGGAGATTCAGGCGCCGTTCCCGTTCTCCCTTTTTCTTGGGTAGAAATCCGACAAAGATAAAGGAATCGTTCGGCAGCGCACTCACGCTTAAGGCGGCAAGAACTGCCGACGGGCCTGGGATCGGAACGACCTTGATGCCGGCAATCACCGCGGCTTTGATCAATGCATGGCCGGGATCCGATACCAACGGGGTTCCGGCGTTGGAAACCAATGCGACCGATTCCCCCTGCTTGAGCCGTCCGATTAAAACGGGGGTCTGTTTCTGTTCATTGTATTCATGATAGGCCACAAAGCGACCCGAAACCGGGTGGCCGGACAGCAGATGCCGGGTATGTCTTGTGTCTTCCGCGGCGATCCAATTCACCTCACCTAAAACTCTTAAAGCCCTAAGGGTGAGGTCTTCCCGATTTCCGATGGGCGTGGCCACCACAAAGAGGTTCCCGGAAGAAGATCCGGTCTCTTTTCGCTCTGAATTAGAAATAGGAGAGTTCAAAGGCATTCTGAATCCAATCGATTTTAGGTTGGCTATATCCGGATATGACGGTGATCACATCAAATCTCGCCTTGCATCTGCTTTGACGGGTGGCTTTCAAATAATGGAGCGCCACCATTGAGATTTTTTTTTGTTTCAGATTTGTAATCGAATACTTGGGGTGCAGATATCCATCTGATTTTTTGGATTTGACTTCAATAAAGAGAATCGTATCACCGTCTCTGGCGATGATATCGATCTCTCCCAGTCTGATTTTGTAGTTTTGCTCCAGTATCGCAACCCCATGCTGTTCCAAAAATGATGCTGCGATCGACTCGCCGTCTTTCCCGACGTGCAATCTGGCATGGGTCATAACCCTGTTCCCTTTACTGATCCGGCATTAAATATTCCCTGACTCCGCGGAAGGTTTTACGATGAATGGGAGTGCACCCGAACCGGCGGATGGCGGATTTATGGGCTTGGGTGGGATACCCTTTATGCCGGATAAAATCAAACTGGGGGTAATCACTGTGATACCGCTCCATCAGCCGGTCCCGGGTGACTTTGGCAATGATGGATGCGGCTCCGATGGAGATACTCAATGCATCTCCTTTGAGAATCGTTCTCTGGGGCAGATTGCAGGAAATGGAGTGATTGCCGTCGATCAGGATGCAATCCGGGACAGGAGAGAGATTCCGTACGGCAATGGTCATGGAGAGAAGGGATGCCTGAAGAATATTGATACGATCGATCTCAACGGAATCGACAATCCCGATCCCGATGGAAAGGGCATCTTCATAAATCCGATGATAAAATCGTTCTCTTTTTAACGGTGTCAGTTGTTTTGAATCTGCGACTGAGACATCAGGAAAGCTGTCGGACAGAATCACCGCAGCGGAGACCACCGGACCGGCCAGCGGACCCCGCCCTGCTTCATCAACCCCGGCGATTCTGAAAAAACCATCTTCCCTGGCTTTTTTTTCAAATCTCCACAGATCCACCATGGAACGGGATTTAACCCATGGTCCGCTCTTTTATCCTGGCGGCTTTTCCCCTCAATTTCCGAAGATAGTAGATCTTGGCCCGGCGCACCTGCCCCTTGGTAATCAATTCAATCTGATCGATGGCCGGTGAATGAAGCGGAAAAATGCGTTCAACGCCTACGCCGTAAGATACTTTTCTGACGGTAAACGTTGCGGTTGCATTCATGGGCCCCTTTCGTTTGCTGATGACGACTCCCTGAAATGCCTGAATCCGTTCTTTTTCCCCCTCCCTGATCTTGACATAAACCTTGACGGTATCGCCGGGGGAAAAATCAGGATGATCGAGTCTTAGATTTTCATTTTCCAGTTGTTTAATGATTTCCATCTTATTGTCCTCTGTCTGTTAGATTATAATAAACCGATTTTCGTTTTCTAAGTTGTTGTTTCGGGTTTTGCCTGGGCATCAATAATCTTCTCAAGATCCCGGGACCATTTTTTTAGGATCTCCACCTCTTCCGTACTGAGCGTCCGGGCCTCCAACAGATCCTTTCGCTTTAAAAATGTTCGAATCAGAGCAGACTCCATCCGCCACTCTTCAATCCGGCGATGATTTCCTGAAAAGAGAACTTCCGGAATTTGGCTCTCCTGATAGGCCCTGGGACGTGTGAAATGCGCATGCTCCAGAAGGCCGTTTGAAAACGACTCCTTTTGAGCACTGTCATCGCCTCCCAGCGCACCCGGCATCAGCCTCGTCACCGCATCCATCAGGACCATTCCGGCAGGCTCGCCTCCGGTCAGTATATAATCTCCAATGGAGATTTCCATATCCACAAGAGACTCACAGATCCGTTCATCCACGCCCTCATATCGGCCGCACACCAGAATCAGCCCGCTCACTCTTGCCAGTTGCTCTGCCATCTCCTGGTTGAAAACACGGCCCTGGGGAGAAAGCAAGACCACCATCCCTTCAGGAAGCGACTTTCTGGCAAATTGAATCGCTTCGGCCAGGGGCTCCGGTTTCATCACCATTCCCGTTCCCCCGCCGTAAGGCCTGTCATCCGTTGTCCGATGTTTTCCTGATGCGAAATCCCGGATGTTGATCGCTGATGCGCTGATGATATGTTCTTTAATCGCCCTTCCCACGATTCCGAATTCCCAAAAGTGATCAAACATATTCGGAAATATCGTGAGAACGATAAATTTCATGGATCCGTCGCGATTAAAGCCCTTCAGGCAACGTCACCCGCAGGATACCCTGCTCAATGTCGACCGAAGTGATGACCGACTCAATAGCCGGTATCAAGAGTTCCTGGTCCCTTTCTTTTCCGATATTTCTAACGACATAAACATCGTTGCTTCCGGTCTGAATAATGGAATCGATTTGACCCAGACATTCATCATTTCCGGTTAATACCTGCATCCCGATCAGATCGGACCAGTAATAGGTGCCGTTTTCCAGTTTCGGAAGCAGGGATCTTCTGATCTTTAATTCCGAACCGATTAATTCCAGCGCCTTGGTCCGGTCATCGATCCCTTCAAATAAAATCAGAAGAGCTTTTCCATGCGGTTTTCCCCAGTTGATCCGGAGAACTGAGGTCCAACCTCTTTTATCAACAAATTGAATCGATTCGCCGGATTTGAAAAAATCCAGGGAATCGGCATAAGAATGGACCTTTACAGCCCCTGCAATTCCATGGGCGCCGACAACCTTCCCCACCGTCAGATAATCGCTCTTAACCACGTGGCTATTCGATAATTTCCAGGACGGTCCGCTTTTTAATTTTTGCCGATGCGGCACTGAGAATGGTGCGCATGGCCCGGGCAGTCCGTCCCTGCTTGCCGATCACCTTTCCAAGATCCTCCTTGGCCACCTTGAGTTCGAGCACTGATGTCTGATTTCCTTCAACCTCTGTTACCGTCACCTGATCCGGATTGTCTACCAAAGCCTGAGCAATGTGCTTGATCAGATCTTTCATAGCTCCATCTCCTTTGAAGGCTGTTAGCGTTGGGGGTAACGACATTATGAAGGATTAACAAAAAAACCCTCTTTTTTCAAAAGGTTTTTAACGGTATGGGTGGGAGTCGCTCCTTTCTCGAGCCAGTATCGAATCCCTTCCGACTTAATGGATACCTGGGCCTGCTCAGGGAGTGGATTGTATGTCCCGACAGTCTCCAGAAACCGTCCATCTCTTGGACTTTCAGAATCGGTGACCACAATTCGATAAACCGGTCTTTTTTTTGCTCCATGCCTGGCCAATCTGATTTTTACCGCCATAATTTGATCTCCTTTAAAAGGGTGACATGGCACGACCCAGGCCGCGCATTCCGCCCTTACTGATTTTTTTCATCATTTTCAAAACTTGAGTATAATTTTTCAATAACTGATTCACATCCTGTACACTAGTTCCACTCCCTTTGGCAATCCTTTTCCTCCGGTTTCCGTTGATGAGATGATACTGATGTCGCTCCTTCGGCGTCATGGAGTTGATGATGGCCTCAACTTTGATCAATTCTTTTTCATCCAGGTCTAAATTTTTCATCTGCTTGTTGACACCGAATCCCGGAATCATGCTCATGATCTCGGACAAGGATCCCATTTTTCGAACCTGAATCAACTGATCCCGGAAATCCTCAAGGGTGAACTGGCTCTTCCTTAATTTTTTCTCGAGTTCGGCAGCTTTTTTTTCATCCATCACCGACTGGGCTTTTTCAATCATGGTGAGAACATCCCCCATGCCCAGAATCCTTGATGCCATCCGTTCCGGATGAAACTGCTCCAGTGCGTTCAGCTTTTCGCCGACACCGATGAATTTAATCGGTTTTCCCGTAATCGATCTGATGGAAATGGCGGCGCCTCCCCGGGCATCGCCGTCCATTTTGGAAAGGACTACGCCACCGATATCCAGAGCCTCATTGAACGACCGGGCGATATTCACGGCATCCTGTCCGGTCATGGCATCCGCGACCAGCAGGATATCAGACGGTGAGACCGCCTCTTTAATGTGGCGAAGCTCTTCCATCAGAACCTCATCAATATGCAGGCGTCCGGCGGTGTCTAGAATAAGCGTATCACATCCTTGTTTCAGACAGGCGATGCGTGCATCCTGGACAATCTGAACCGGATTCATGGCGGATGAAGATGGAAAGACAGGAACCGATACCTGATGCCCGAGTTTTTGAAGCTGTTCAATGGCAGCCGGTCGATAGACATCCGCAGGAACCAGAAACGGTTTTTTTCCATTTTTTCGAAGATATATGGCCAGCTTTCCGGCAGTGGTGGTTTTGCCTGACCCCTGGAGGCCGACAAGCATGACAGAAACCGGTGCCGGTCCCGAAAGCCGTAACCCCTCATGGGTGGAGCCCATCATTTGGGTCAGTTCATCATTTACGATCTTGATCACCTGCTGTCCGGGCGTCAGGCTCTCCATCACTTCCTGACCGACGGCCCGCTCCCTGATCCCCGTAATCAGGTCTTTGACGACCTTATAATGAACATCCGCCTCAAGAAGGGCCATCCGGACTTCCTTGAGCCCTTCCTCGATATTTTTTTCCGTCAGCTTGCCGTGACCTTTTAATTTTTTAAAAACGGAATTCAGTTTTTCACTTAAAGTATTGAACATGGCATCGCCTGTTGTTACACTCTATTCGATTCCACAACTCCGAATCTTGAATTGTGGCATCTCTTATTGAGCTAAAATTTTTAGGTTATGACGAACATGTCGAAATGTCAAGATAAAATCGAGTATTCACCGGTTCCTGCCGACATTAAAGAATTGACCCGGGATCAGCTTTCCGAGTGGCTGATGGAACGACGGATCGAACGATTCCGGTC
>JBFMEI010000110.1:0-7109 GCA_040753295.1 Thermodesulfobacteriota bacterium
CCGATACCGTTTTCCAAGCCCTTTCCGGACGATATCGATGGTCTTCAGAGGATTTTCCTTTCTATCCATCATGGATTGGGGATTATTCATATTGCTCCCGGTATTTCTGAACCACATGAAGGGCGATGATGTTCAAGATGAGGGTTATAAGAAAGAGCAGTAGTCCCAAAGCAAATGCCGCCAGTGTCTTAGGGCTGTCGAATTCCTGGTCTCCGACCAGCAGCGTTACAATCTGGACTGTAACCGTAGTCACGGCTCGGAGAGGGTTGATCGTCAAATTGGCAGCCAATCCAGCCGCCATGACAACGATCATGGTTTCACCGATAGCCCTGGAAACCGCCAAAAGGACTCCACCGACAATTCCCGGGAGCGCGGCCGGCAAGAGAACCTGCCGGATGGTTTCCGACTTGGTTGCTCCCAAACTGTAGGAGCCATCCCTCAAGGATTGTGGAACCGCATTTATAAAGTCATCCGAAAGGGACGAGACAAACGGGATAATCATGATCCCCATAACCAGTCCGGCGGCTAACGCGCTTTCCGAAGAGATATCGAGACCCAGGTATCCACCGGTGTTTCTTATCAACGGAGCAACGGTCAGGGCTGCAAAGAATCCATAGACCACGGTGGGGATCCCGGCTAAAATCTCTATCAACGGCTTTGCCACGGATCGAAACCGTGAACCGGCATATTCGGAGAGATAAATCGCCGACATGAGCCCCACCGGAACCGCAACAACCATGGCAATCATTGAAATCAATCCCGTTCCCATGAGAACCGGAATTGCACCGAAAGCGCCTGAACTTCCCACCTGATCTTTCCGGATGGCAGTCTGAGGTGACCACTCGAGCCCGAAAAGAAAATCGGAAATCGGTATGGCTTTGAAGAAACGGATCGATTCATAAAGTACGGAAAGAACGATACCGATCGTCGTGAGAATCGCAAGGGTAGAACAGATAATGAGAAGAGAGCGAACCACCGTCTCGACATGGTTTCGAGCTTTCAGCGTCGGCTTTATTTTTGACCGGACCAGAAGAAGCCCTCCTATGGCCATGGATAGAATCGAAACAGCCAGTGCGACCCGACTTGTGGAGCGAAGGCTTCGATAATGCTGAGCCGCCTGCAGAATATCCGGATCCTCTTTCACGGACAGAATATTTCCCTCAACCTGATTCTTGATATCGTTCATCACAAGATTGATTCGTTCTTCGGAAAGATTTCGGTATGCGGGAGGAAGTTCTGCTTTCACCAGTCGCGTGATCATATTCCCCTCGAACGCCAGCCAGAATCCGAATATAAGGAGTGCCGGAATTCCGCACCAGAGTGCAGTCAGGGCACCATAATAGACCGGCCGGGAATGAAGCACCCTTCTGTTTCCCGGCTCTACGGCAATTCTCATAGCCTTCCGGCGGCCCAGATAGTACCCGGTTGAGGATAAAATCAATAATACTGCAATTAAAACAAATGGGGGCATGATGACTTTCGCATCCAGTTATTAAATTAATTTACCATTATATCAATAAGTTAAACTCTTTCGAACCCTTCTTTGGTTTTGATTCGACCGGAAGATAAACGGCTCATATTAAAGACGAACTAGGTTTTTATTAGGATTGTGTTAAATGTTGCTCATCCCTTGGTTGCATCCGACCCTCTCTTGTCGTAACATAATTTGAACACTTTTCTGATCTATTCTAAACAAAATGCGACTAGACTCCGTCGCATGATTCTAAGAAGGAGCGTTTACACCCCTTTTGTGAAAAGGATAAATCAGTGAGTAATGAAAAAATTCTTGTTGTGGACGATGAAGAAGATATTCTGGAACTGGTGCGGTATTACCTGGAAAAAGAAAGGTATAAAGTCACATGCACCGCCTCCGGAGAAGCCGCTGTAAAAACCGTTGCCAAAGACTCTTTTGATTTCATTATCCTGGATCTGATGCTGCCCGGCATTGATGGCCTTGATGTGGCCAGACACTTGAAAGCCGATCCGAAGACTCGCCATATCCCCATTCTGATGCTCACCGCCAAGGGATCTGAAGCCGATATAGTCGCCGGGTTAGAAATCGGCGCAGACGATTATATAACCAAACCGTTCAGCCCTCGAATCCTCCTTGCCCGGATCCGGGCAATTTTTCGAAGAAAACAGAATATCGGACCCGAAAAATCTCCGATCATTCAGTGGGGTGAATTGATTATCAATACTCTCAAACACACGGTTCATGCAGGAGTTGACGAGATCCGATTAACCTATACGGAGTTTGAAATCCTGACGCTGCTGGCGTGTCGCCCCGGTTGGGTTTTCACTCGAACTCAGATCGTCGACGCGGTTAGAGGTGTCAACTACGCAGTCACGGATCGCAGCGTGGATGTCCAGATCGCGGGGCTTAGAAAAAAACTGGGGGGCCTTGGAGATTATATTGAAACGGTCCGCGGAGTCGGCTATCGCTTTACGGAAACCCCATGAAAAAAAAACCGAAACTCTCCTGGATTCTTTTTTCCGCATCAATTCTGATTACCGTTGTCTCACTGATTGTGTCCGGCGGGTATGCGTTTTGGGCGATGCGGAATTTCTTCTTTGAACAGTCTGCTTCAAATCTGGAGGCCGCCGGGGAACTGATCAAAGCCCAGATTGTCGAGCATTTGTCCGATGAAAATCAGGCCTCCATTGATGCCGTCTGTAAAAGCGCCGGCAACGCTTCTAGGAGCCGAATTACCGTGATTTCCCCGGACGGCACCGTCATGGGGGATTCCTATGGAAATCCTCAGAAACTGGAGAACCATGCCTTACGGCCGGAAATTAAAAACGCGCTGGCCGGTAAAAAATCGATGCATATCCGTTTCAGCACCACCCTGCAGAAAAAAATGATGTATGTGGCAATCCCGATCCTGTCAAACGGCCGTATTTCAGGCGTCGTCAGAACATCTTTGGCGGTAGCCACCATTGAAAATCAGATTCGGATCATTCAAAATCGGATCTTCCTTGCAGGGATCATCATATTTCTTTTAGCAGCCTCTCTCAGCCTGTGGATTTCCCGGAGAATCAGCATGCCGATCGAAGCGATGAGGAAAGGAGCGGATCGATTTGCCGCACAAGAATTCGATTATCGACTTCCCATCGGAAATACGGAGGAGATCGCCGATCTCGCCGAAGCGATGAATCGAATGGCACAGCAACTCAGAAAACGGATGGGTGACGTCACCGAGCAGCATAACGAAATCGAGGCGATACTGGCCAGCATGCGTGAAGGCCTGATTGCGCTGAACCGGGAAGACCGGGTCATTAAAATCAACCAGGCGGCCCGGAAGATCCTCGACGTCTCCTGGAATCCCCAGGAAAGGCCGGATATTCTGGAACTGGTTCGAAATCCCATACTCGAACAGATAATCAAGGAAATGGCCGCCACAGAAACTTCTCTCGAAAAAGACATTTCATTTTTTCGAAACGGTGAGAGGATGATCCACGTCCATGGATCTCCTATATACGGAGTCGGCGGAGATCGGGTGGGAAACCTGCTGATCCTCAATGATGTCACCCATATAAGGCGGTTGGAGAACATCCGCCAGGATTTCGCCGCCAATGTTTCCCACGAACTTAAAACACCATTGACGGCAGTGAAAGGCTTTGTGGAAACATTGCTTCACGAGCATCCGGATGATCCCAAGGATACCCGGCGTTTCCTCTCCATCATCGAAAAACACGTCCAGCGGCTGGAAGCCATTGTCGAAGATCTGATGATGCTTGCCCGGATCGAACAAAGCGGTGAAGCAAACCTGGTCGGAAAACAGACACACCGTCTTAAAGAGGTTTTGCAAAAAGCCGTCGAGCTTAGAAAAACAGAAGCCGAATCGAAAAAAATCGAGATCAATTTGATCTGCGACGATACCCTCGGAATGAAAATGGACTCCATTCTTTTTGAACAGGCTGTGGTTAATCTTCTTGACAATGCCATCAAATACAGCCCTGAAGGGGGTATGGTCCGAATCGAAAGCCGGCAGGAGGGATCCGAACTGATGCTCCGGGTTAGGGACCATGGAATCGGGATTGAAAAAAAGCATATCCCCAGGATTTTTGAACGATTTTACCGGGTGGACAAGGCCCGAAGTCGAAAACTTGGAGGGACAGGACTGGGACTTGCCATCGTAAAACACATCGTTCAAGCACACGGAGGCCGGATTTCTGTGGAAAGCATCCCCGGAAAAGGATCCACATTTACGATGCACTTTCCCCATCCTGAAAGGGAATCGTCAATACCGGAATCAGATCATCCTGTATGATTTCCGAAAATTTATTTTATCTTTGCACCATCGCTTAACCTTTGGAGAAGAGATCATGGCAAAACATTTTCATCGAGAATTGGCCGGTATCAAAAAGTCGGTTCTTTCCCTTGGAGCCTTAGTGGAAGAAAGAGTCCGCATGGTAATCCAGGCCGTAGAAGATCGGGATCCGGACCTCGCCCGGCAGATCATTAAGCTCGACTATGAGATCGATGAGCGGGAAGTCGAATTGGAGGAAGAATGCCTCAAAGCATTAGCCTTGCATCAGCCGGTAGCCGTGGATCTCCGGTTTCTCATCGCTGTCATCAAAATCAATAATGAGCTGGAACGGATCGGCGACCAGGCAGTTAACATCGCTCAGAGGGTCTGGGTATTGGCTCAACGGAAATTGCCGGATCTTTTTTATGACTATTCTCAAATGTCTGAAAAGGTCATGGCCATGCTGAAAATGAGCCTGGATTCCCTGGTGGGGCTGAATGAATCCCTTGCTTTCAGAGTGCTCGCCCTTGATGATGAGGTAGACCATCTGAAATCAGTGGCTTACGATCAAATTAAAACCGAAATGAAAAAGTATCCCGAAGCAATCGGACACTTAATCAATCTCTATCTCATCTCCAGACATCTGGAACGCCTCGCGGATCACGCCACCAATATTGCTGAAGAGGTGATTTATCTGATTGAGGGCGAAATCGTCAGGCACCATAAATATCCTGTGAATATCCAGTTGGGGAAAGAGACCGACAATAGAAACCGGATGACCCAAGATCCCGAATCCTTATAAACCAAGAGCGGGATATTTCCTATCTTTTCAGATGGAATCTGATGTAAGGCCAGTGGAGAAAAAGATGGACGGCGTTGAACGTTTTACTCAAGAGTCTTTCGCGCTTTGTAGAGCTCGGGATAGAGTTTCTGTGCACATTCCGGACAGATTCCGTGGCTGAACTGGGCATCCGAATGGTCTTGGATATAGGCTTCGATCTTGTTCCAGTATCCTTTGTCATCCCGGATCTTTTTGCAATTGGAGCAGATCGGTAAAAAGCCTCGAAGGGTTTTGACTTCGGACAACGCCTGCTTGAGTTCACCGATGACTCGATCCCTCTCCTTTTCCGCTGCCTTCCGTGCTTCAATCTCCTCCTGGGCCAAAGAGAGTTTGACCTCGATTTCCGCCACCTGTTTTAAAATCGCCAGAATCGGTCGGTTCTCAATCCGAATCCCACTTTCCCGGCTCTGCCACCGCAGATATCCATATAGAAACGGGAAAGCAAAAACAGAGATGATGAGACGGCTGATGAATGTCCCTTTCATGATGCTGAAATAAACCGGTGTCCCTGCAAAAGCGCCGGTGGCAAACAAAAGGACATCCAGCCACATTACCCCCAGAAGGGTTAAAAATGCGCGCAACCACAGGTGCATCCCTAACGCCGGCTTTCCGAAGTATTCCCAGGCAATTGCTAAAAAAATCAGATCGATCAGCGTGGCGATCACCGATGCGGTGTTAATTCTTAGACTTGGCATGGGCAAGTGGGTAATGGTCTGACTGGTGATAAGCCCTGCCTGGAAATGCAGTATGGCTGCAATGAGCGGGACCATGATGGAAACGCCGGCAATGGTGGTTATGGCGATTCTGGTTGCCCTCGGTCCGTCAAAGACATAGACCACAAAAACCCCCAGAAGCAAAGAGGTGTAAAAGACCGTTGAGCCCACGACGAATGTAATCCCGGCCACTTCAATCTTCAATCCGGCATCGGTTACCCAGGACATGATCGCCGTGATTCCTCCCATAAGCGCATAAAAGTGGACCGGACCGAATCGGTGTCGCAGGGAGTGGACGTACAATACCAGGAAGTAGATCACCATGGCTTCAATGATCAGGATGAAAGCTTCATTTCCCATGAGTTGAAGAAGCCTTTAGATTTGAAACCCTTACCGTGTCAGGCTTTAGATGCTGGGATCAAACAGTTTTCGATCCCGGAACTCCTCCCGCTTCCCGTCATTCCACTGGGCGACAGGCCGAAGATATCCGACGACCCGGCTGTAGACTTCACATGGCTGGTAATTTCGTAAAACCGGATCCTTTTTAAAGCAGTCATCGCATTTTAAGATAAAACTGCCACGCTCCGGCTCGTAAACGCTTCCTCCAGTAATATGGATTCCATCCGGCTTAGGCAGGGCTGTGATTTGGACTTGGGAACGGCAGTCATGACAGGTTCCTTTCCATTCAAGACCACCTCCGGATTTATCAATATTTTCATCAAAAAGTTCAAACAAGCGATGAACCGTCATCAGGGGCATGAGGATTTTCCTTTCAGATAAAATTAAGTTTGGAAAATCGTAATGAATTATATATTGTGTGTCAAGCTGAATCAAACTCTACATTTTGTATATCTGTTCCTTCGCAGAAATTAAAAAGATCGGAGGGAGAGAGTTCGCTTCGAATTCCAAACCGTGTCAGAGAAAAATCATACCTTACCGGGTCTTCGGGCGAGATGGTTTTAAACCGGTTTGTAATTTCCAGGGCGGTTTTCAGATTTGCCTGCTTTCGACAGGTTAACCCCAAAGCAATAGAAACAGAATGCAGATGCGTATCCAGAGGGACAATCAGTTTTGACGGAGGGATCTCATCCCATCCACCCGGATCGATTTCATCTTTTCTGACCATCCATCTTAAAAAAAGATTCATACGCTTGCAGGGACTCCCTCTTTCCGGAAGCGCGATTAAGTGTCCGGTTTTAAAATTCGAAGCCTCCATGAGGCGGAATGAAAACCGGTTGAGGGGATCAAGAATTGTTTTGTCTTCTTTTTTCATTCCGGATAGAAATAGACGGTAAAGAGACCCAT
>JBFMEI010000111.1:0-7067 GCA_040753295.1 Thermodesulfobacteriota bacterium
GCCACCCAGGTTTCCACCAGGCGCCGGGCTCTTTGAATCCGATCCGCAGCTTTTCCGGAGAGTCCCACGACAGCATGATTGCGAGCCACTTCAATAAGCTGGTCAAGGGTTAAGTCTTTCTCACCGATATAAAAATCCGGCTCCATGGTTTCTCCTTTTCCTTTTTTTCCATGATTTTTATCTCAGATGATCGAATTTTTCAATCCATTGACCTTTCTCTTCCGAAGCATCTGTTTTCAACCCCTGACGGGATTGCCCTTGTTGAGGAACTCCAGGGCCTTATGAATTGAATAGGGATATCGGCACCCGTTTGACGCTCTTAGGGATCCTATTTATGATATCAAATTGAATTTATTAATGTAATTTCAATTCATCTTATTGAAAACACTCCTTTTAATTTGACTTATCCCATCGAAACCGGTACATTTTAATCCATTCGAATCAAGGCCCCATCAATTCCCGTAAAGGAGAAAAGACCATGTCCGAGTTATTTCAAACTCTTTTCCATGACCGGCACGTCGCTCTGGGAGCCAATATGGTGGAGTTCGGCGGATGGCATATGCCGCTTCACTACCGGCCGGGAATCCTGCAGGAGCATCTTGCCACCAGAAAAGGAGCGGGGCTCTTTGATGTCTCCCATATGGGACGGTTTATTATTTCCGGAAAAAATGCGGTTCCATTTCTCCAGCATCTTCTCACCAATAATGTTGAAGCGCTTGAGGTTGAGGAAAGCCACTATACCATCATCTCCAATGAAAACGGTGGAGCCATTGATGACGCCTACCTCTACCGTTTCAAGGAAGAAGAATATCTCCTGGTGGTCAATGCTGCCAATTCAAGAAAAGATCTGGAGCACTTTAACGCGGTTTTGACCGGTTTTCCCGATGCTCTGCTTACGGATCGGACTTCAGAACTGGCTATGCTCAGCCTTCAGGGCCCCAGATCAAAAGAAATCCTTCTCTCCGTTCTGGATTCAGGATATCTTCCTGAACCGTTGCGGAACGCACTCTCCACTGCAGCCATCGCCGGCTCTCCGGTTCAGATCGGGAGAACCGGGTATACCGGGGAACCTCTTTGTTTCGAACTTTTCATTCCAAGGAAAAACGCCCTTTTGGTCTGGGATCGTCTTATCGCCAAAGGAGCTCAGCCCATCGGCCTGGGAGCAAGGGACACCCTTCGACTTGAAGCGGCCCTTCCTCTTTACGGACATGAATTCGGAACAGATCCCGAAGGGAATGAGATCCCGGTATTTTCATGCTCCCTTGCCCGGTTTGCCGTAAGCTTCTCTTCTTTAAAAGGGGATTATATCGGACGAGATGCCCTGCTGAAGCAGTTTGAAGCATTTAAGAGGATTATGTTTCAGGATTTTTCCAAAAAAAGCGATCTTCCCAGACAGATTCTGCCGGTTGCCCTTGTTGAAAAAGGAGTCCCGAGACAGGGATACCGGGTGCGTTGCAATGGAATCCCCGTCGGATACGTCACCAGCGGAACTATGGTTCCCTGCTGGCGTTTCGATGGAGAAGGGATTGAGTCCGGTCTTTCGGATCGGTCCGAGCTGAGAGGAATCTGTCTGGCGATTATCAACAGCAATCTTCGGGAAGGAGACGAAGTCGAAATTGAAATCCGGGAAAGGCCCGTCAAGGCCGTCATTGTTCCCTATCATTTAAGAAGCGAAGCCCCCCCGTATGCACGACCTATTTCCTGGGATCGGATCCGCCTGGAAAAACCGTCATTTGCCGCTGCCGACACAACCCGGAAGATCCGGGATCTTTTGACCCGATCGATCCAAAACACCCGCTGGCGGCAGAGGGAGTGCATCAACCTGATCCCTTCGGAGCAGACACCTTCTCCCATGGTCCGACTCCTTTCCATCACAGATCCGGCCGGAAGATATGCAGAGCACAAGCCGGTCCTGGCATTTTCAGAAGCAGAGGTTTTTTACTATCAGGGAACCGATTTTATTTCAGACGTGGAAAACAGACTCAAAAAAGAACTCCGGCACTATCTCAACTGCACTGAGATTGAAACCCGCCTGGTTTCAGGACAGATGGCCAATACCGCGGTATTCAGCGCCATGGTGGATTATCTCAACCGGGCGGATCGAAAGAGCGAGCAAAGACGGATCCGGAAGGTCATGAACAATCACATCATCAAGGGAGGGCACCTGAGCGCCCAGCCCATGGGCGCCCTTCGGGATTTTGTTGTCCGTGATCCCAAAACGGAAAAACCGGCAGTGGTTAATTTTCCGGTAAAAGCCGATGATCCTTTTAAAATCGATATTGCGGCATGCCGGGACTTAATTGAAACCCACCGGCCGGAGCTCATTATCTTCGGAAAAAGCATGACGCTGTATAAAGAACCCGTTGCCGAGATCCGGAAAATCGTCGATTCCCTTTCTCTGGACTGTGTCATCCTTTACGACATGGCACATGTTCTGGGTCTTGTAGGACCCGATTTTCAGGAGCCGTTTTCAGAAGGCGTCGATATCGTCACCGGATCGACCCATAAAACCTATTTCGGGACCCAGCGAGGAATTGCAGCATCCAATTATACGCCTGCAGACCCAAGATATGACCTCTGGGAGGCTGTGATGCGAAGAGCATTTCCAGGAAGCACCAGCAACCATCATCTGGGTTCGCTGGTGGGACTTCTCACGGCTGCCTATGAAATGAATGCGTTTAAGGAACCCTATCAGAAACAGATTCATTCCAATGCAAAATCCTTTGCAGCGGCGCTGAAAACCTGCGGTCTGGATGTGGCCGGCGATCCAAAGATTTCTTTTACCCAGACGCACCAGGTGATTTTAAACATCGGGTATGCAAAGGGACCTGAATCGGCAAGATTCCTCGAACAAAACAATATCATCGTCAATTATCAGGCCGCTCCCCGGGAGGAAGGATTCACTGCTGCCGGATCCCTCCGTATGGGAGTTCAGGAGATGACACGGTTTGGAATGAAAGAATCGGACTTTCAGGAACTCGCCCAGATGATGGCGGACTGCCTGCTCCGCAACAAATCGATCCGCTCTGAAGTCAGTTCCTTCAGGAGCCGGTTTCTCGAAATGAAGTATTGCTTTCCCGAATCATCTTTTAAAGACCTGATCCTTTCCCTAAAGGAGATGGTTCAATAAGCAGAGCCCGGCAACGACCATGCTGAAATTTAAAAAACCCAACACCATACTTATTATCGCACTATTCCTCATGGTTGCCCTCTCCAGTGCCCTGTTTCTCGACATCCTGATATACGGCAAAAGTCCGGGGGGAGAAGAGATTGAACCCAAAACCATCATTTTTTATCCCAAAGAGAGTTTTTCTTCTCTGGTTCAAAAACTCCACAAGGAAAAGTTGATTTCAAGTCCTTTGAAATTTAAACTCTATGCCCGGATCAAAGGATATGGGAAGAAAATATTGGCCGGCGAGTATTCCTTTTTTTCAACCATGTCTCCCGATCAGATCATGGATATCATGATAGCCGGAAAAGTGGTTCTTCATCGGGTGACGATCCCTGAAGGCTCGACTATCAGACAGATTGCTGAAATTTTATCCAAAGCCGACCTCATTTCCCAGTCGGAATTCATGGAAGCAGCCATGGATCCTGGAGTTATCCTTGAAAACTGCGTTGAGGCCTCTTCTTTGGAAGGATATCTCTTTCCGGACACGTATCAGTTTGCCAAAATGACGCCGGCCAGAAAAATCATTTCGACAATATCCAAACGATTCTGGTCGGTATTTAAAGCCGAATGGAAAAAGGAGGCCGAAAAGATGGGATATTCCATCCATCAGATCATTACGCTGGCTTCCATTATTGAAAAGGAATCCTCCATTGAGGATGAAAGAGCGATTGTTTCATCAGTATTTCACAACCGCCTGAAAAAGAAGATGCGGCTTGAAAGCGACCCCACCGTGATTTACGGAATCCGGGGATTTGACGGAAATCTGACCCGGAAACATCTTTCAGAATCGACGCCGTACAACACCTACCGCTTCAGCGGACTCCCTCCCGGGCCGATCGCCAATCCCGGAGCCGGATCCATCGAAGCAGCCCTATTTCCGGCAAAAACCGACTTTTTATATTTTGTTTCAAAAAATGACGGCTCCCATCTATTTTCAGAAGACTTCGCCCGCCACAAGCTGGCGGTAAGTAAATATCAACCCAGAAAGAACAGAAAATGAAATCGTGGACTGTTTCAAATAAGATACTGGCCGGCCAGCGGCTCATGGTCGGATTTAACGGTACCGCCGTTGACGAGGATTTGAAATATCTTATCAACCGGCTGTGCGTCGGCGGAATTATTTTATTTTCAAGAAATATTCAAAATCCTGAGCAGCTCGGCCGGCTCTGCCGGGATGCTCAGAGTTTTGCGCTGGCATGCGGCCTTCCTCCCCTTTTTATTGCTGTAGATCAGGAAGGAGGGGAGGTTGCCCGGCTGAAACCCCCTTTCACGGTATTTCCCGGAAACTCTGCCATGCGAAATGCCGCTGATGCCGTCCATTTCGCACAAGTCACGGCTTCCGAACTCAAAGGGGTGGGATTTAACATGAATATGGCCCCTGTCCTTGACATTGCCCCTTCCAGAATCGCCAGTATCATGGCCAAACGATCTTTTGGAAGCGATCCGGACCGGGTATCGGAGCTGGGTTCACTCATCATCGACGAGTTTCACAAAAACGGGATTATGGCTGTTGCAAAGCATTTTCCCGGAATCGGCCGGGCTACGGAAGATCCCCATCAGGAAATATCCACCCTCGATTTTTCCCTAAATGAACTGGAACAGGCGGACCTGGAACCTTTCAAGGCTGCCGTATCCAGGAACGTAGCCGGCATCATGCTCTCCCATCTGCTCTATCAGCAGCTCGATCCGGTATGGCCGGCAAGTCTTTCCAGAAGAATCGCTTTTGATCTTCTTCAAACCCGTATGAATTATGGCGGAGTCGTCCTCACGGATGATTTGGACATGGGAGCCATTGAAAGACATTATGAGATCCATGAGTTGGTCCGGCAGCTCATCGAAGCCCGGGTCGATATCGCCCTGGTCTGTCATCGAAGCGAAAAGATTGAAAGGGTTGTTGAAGAATTTCTAAAAAGCTTTTCAGACTCTCCGGAGGCACTGAGTAAAGGCGTATTATCCCTTCAAAAGATCTTTGCTTTGAAGAAAGCTTTTTTAGGAAACGGATCTGGGCCTGCTGTTTCTTGAATAAACGTCGTCATCCCATCGGGAAACTTCTCCCTTCATCAAGCGATGCCCGCCCACATAAGCAATCATGGCGGCGTTGTCTCCGCATAAACTCATGGGCGGGATGGAGACGAAAAGGTTATTTTCTTTCGCTCTTCCCATGAGCATCTCACGAAGCCGGCGGTTTCCAGCCACACCGCCGACAACGGCCATATTCGAACAGTTGCATCTCTGTGCCGCCCGGATCAGTTTGGTGGTCAAGACCTCCACGACCGCTTCCTGAAACCCCGCAGCAATGTGAACCGTCTCCTCCATAAACTCAGGGTGGGTTTGGATGTAGCGTGCTACCGCCGTCTTGATTCCGCTGAAACTAAAATCCAAGAGTGGCTCTTCCATCAAGGCTTTGGGAAATCGAATCCGTTTCGAATCCCCCTCTTCTGAAAGACGGTCGATGACCGGACCTCCCGGATAGCCCAGTTTCAACATCTTGGCCACTTTGTCGAACGCTTCGCCGGCAGCATCATCCCGGGTTTTCCCCAAAAGCTCGTAGGTTAAAAGCGATTTCACATAATAGATGCCGGTATGTCCTCCTGAGGCCAGAAGCACTACAAAGGGATACGAAGGAGGCGAATCGGAAAGAAACAGACTGAAAATATGTCCTTCCAGGTGATCCACGCCCACCCATGGGATTTTCAGAACATAGGCTAAAGATTTGGCAAATGAAAAGCCGACCAGGAGAGATCCCACCAATCCCGGACCCCGGGTGACGGCAACCCCCTCAATATCGGTATACTCCATTCCGGCATCGTGAAGCGCTTCCTGAACCACTGCACCGATGACTTCAACATGTTTCCGGGATGCCAGCTCTGGAACAACCCCTCCATAGGAAGCATGCAAAGAGATCTGGGATGCAACCACTGAAGATAAGAGCGTCGTATTCTCTTTTAAAACCGCGGCCGCCGTCTCGTCACAGGATGTTTCAATCCCCAGAACAATCATGGATTCTCCTCTTCCCTGATCTCTTTATTTCTCAAGATCCACCGGATCGATGCAGACAGAAAAGCGACGTAAAAAAAGACCCTGGGATCTGCAGAAACGCTTCACCTCCTCGATCCGGGATGGAGTCGAATCGGCAAAGGAGGTCAACACCCCGTTGACCGGATGTTTTCGGAGAATCTCTTCAAGATCTTCAAAGGATCCGAAAATCGGATATCCCTGTAATTTTTTGCCGGCTTTAAGAGGATCATCGTCAATAAAGCCGATGGGTTTCACCTTCAGGCTCTGGTTGTTTAAAATTTCCCGTAAAAGAATCTCCCCTCCCCGTCCGGCGCCGTAAATCAGGATCGAGTCGCCGGAAAGGGTTCTGCGCATCATGGTATCCCTGAAAAACCGGAAGGATCCCCGTGTTCCCAGAAGCAATCCGGTCATAAGACAAAAGTCGATCACGAAAATCCCCTTTGAAAAATCCTCAAACCGATAAATGAAAGTTACGACTGCAACCGACGAAAGAGTGGCAATGGTGGAGGCTTTCAGGTAAACCAGCACATCATTTGCACTCATGTATCGCCATATCCCCCGGTATATCCCCAATGTGAAAAAAGAGAAAAATTTGCAGGCAATGACGGCAGGAAGGGATGTGAGAAAAACCTTGAAGTAGACCGGAAAGGATGCGGCATCAAACCGAAGTCGATAGGAAAGGTAATAGGAAAAGGCAATCAGCCCGAAATCCATAATGACGAGAAGAAGCTGGCGCTTGTAAGTAAGTTCCACAAGGATGGGAGTATACGGACGGTCACGGAGCAGGGAGAATTCCTTTTCCGGGTAAACCCGGAGCTGGGCCAGGTAGATTCCCATCAGAAGAACCGATAACCCCACGGGAATGATCACTGCCGGA
>JBFMEI010000112.1:0-7051 GCA_040753295.1 Thermodesulfobacteriota bacterium
AACTGCTGGGCGTATTTTCTCCTCAGTTTTTCAACTTCAAGATCCCTCAATTCCCGGGATTTTTGAGTCAACCGCGAACGAAACTCCGCCTCGGATTCTCCGACAATGCTCACGGCTTTGGTCTGAACCGAATAAAAAATGGAAAGCGGCCGGCTCCGGCTGATCCATCGGATCAGTTCCTTCCCCCACTGATCAAAAGCGCGTGATTTTCCCGCCAGAGGCGGGATTTCAGAGAAGGCGGCTCCCGGAAGCGGCGATCGGTCCAGATGTTCCGGTTTCACCTTCCATGAATTTTCCCAGTCAATGGAGATGGGACCATCGGAAATCCGTGATGCGATGGCAAGGGCTTGAGAAGTATTGATATTGAACCGGCTCTGGGAATAATGGACTTCCGCCAGACCGATCACCCCGGGCCGGTAGATGAGTCCCTGCCCTGCACCGGTCCCCCTAAGATAATAGACCTGAATCCCCGGGCTTACGGCAGGTGGAGTCCCGACACCTCCGGTTTCAGCCGATCGAACTTCCGGTTGTATGGCTACTTCCGGAGTCGCTCTCCCCGGCGTCTGAGACGGGGTTCTCTGTTTTGCGAGCTCCCGGATCTGATCCCGGGTCATCGGGCCTGCAAGATATGATAATGTCCAGCGGGTCTGAAAAATAGCGGGTTTGGCATCATGTACATTATGCAGCAGAAAAACGCGTTTTCCCAGACTTGATAGAATCTCCTCCATTTCACTGCGGTTAAAACCGGTTCCGGCAGCCGCCCCTTCGAGTCCGGCCAGAAGCCGTTCCTTATCCCGTTCGGTCTGAAGCCGTCCGATAAACCACGTCCCGGTATTGGATAACGCCTTGTAATCCAGATCCACCGGATTTTGAGTGGCCAGAACGATCCCTAGCCCAAATGCTCTTGCCTGTTTGAGCAGAGTAAGGAGAGGGGTTTTTGAAGGTGGATTGGCTACAGGCGGGAGGTATCCGAAAATCTCATCCATATACAGGACGGCGCGAAGGCTCGGTGTTCCGGATTGAGTTCTCACCCATCCCAGAATTTCATTTAAAAGCATGGAAACAAAAAACATCCGTTCCGAATCGGATAAATGATTGATCGAAAAAATCGAAACCCTCGGCTTTCCGGAAGCCGCGTGCAGCAACCGTGGAATATCAAGATTTTCCCCCTCAAGCCAGGCCTCAAATCCTGGCGCGGCCAGAAGGTTATTAAGGCGCATCGCTAAACTGAAACGATCCTTGGGAGGGAAAACCATTTCAAGATCCATAACTCCGATCCGGGTAAAAGGAGGAGTCTGAATGGCATGAATCAGCCCTGGAAGATCGAGGCTTCCCCCCTGGGACCATATATTTTCGAAAATGTTTGCCAGAAGGATATGCTCCCGGCTGGTGATGGGGTCGGCTTCAATGCCGAGAAGCGCCAGAAGCCCTGTCACTGTGGTCTGAATCCGCTCCCTGAACAAATCTCCGTCGCTTCGGAGGGAGTCGGGCGGCGGAGCAAAGGATCTTAAAATATTTACCGGAATCCCGGCAAGACTGCCCGGAGTAAAGACCGAAAATTCAGCGCTTTCGTTTAGTTTTCGGATTCTGTCCGGACTCTCTCCCCACTGCTCCAGTCCTTTTCTCCAGAGATCCGCCTGTTCCTGGGCATACCGGTCAGGTGGAAGCCCTTTATTGAGGGCGTCCTGGGTGTTGATCCAGGGTCGGAAATCCGCGGCCTTTAATTCTGGAAAACCCAGCAAGAGATTCGATAGATCCCCTTTGGGATCAATGGCAATCACCGGGAGATGATCGATCAAGGCTTCTTCTATCAGCCCGATTCCAAGCCCGGTTTTACCGCTCCCGGTCATCCCGATTATCACGGCATGGGTTGTAAGATCCTTTGAATCATAGAGGACCAGGTCCTCCTTGAGCATTTTTTCTTTGAGATCATATTTTTTTCCCAGATAAAACGCGCCAAGCTTTTCATAGACCGGTTCCATCGCCGTCACCTCTTTCATTGTATTTTAGGATCCTGTTGTATATCATAACCGTAAAATTACGTATACTCTTTTCCTTCTCATGAGGATTTACACGACGATGCCTTGACAGAGATGAGCCGTCTATAAGAGAATGATTTGATGTTAAAAAGCAAACCATAAATCTGATTTAACCCATATGCCATTTGCCGTCAGAAATATTACTGCGAAATTCCCCGGAGCGACCCGCCTGATTTTTGAGGGTCTTTCATTTGAACTTTCCGGACCCGGCTTTCACTCCCTTTTCGGCCCATCAGGGGTCGGTAAGACAACGCTGGCTAAGGTGATTACCGGAGATCTTCCCCCATTGTCCGGAGAAATCGATTCGGATGGACTCTCTACGTTTTTATATTCATACAATCTGGAACGGCTTCCGGACTGGTCCTCCACGGGAAATCACCTCGAAAAAATAACTCCGCCGGGACGCGAGGAGCTTCGAAAAGAACTGATCCATATATTCGGACTTGAGGAATGTGTGGCCAAACGGTTTTCCCTGCTCTCCCTGGGGCAGCAAAACCGTGTCAATCTGCTCCGTTATCTTCTGCAGGATTTTGACCTCCTTATCATGGATGAAAGCCTTGGAAACGTGGATGAACCGACACGGGGAAAAATCATTCTTCATGTCAAGGAGACGTTTCCGGAATCGTATTTTCTATATATTTCACATAACGTGGTGGAAGTGGCACGATTCTGCAAAGAGATTGTCGTTCTCAGGGGAAAAGATCGCAAACCCCAATCCAAACTGATTTTTGGACAAAACGCCCGACAGGGAATAGACCCGGATCCCCGAAAACTGGAAAGGAGTATGATCGAAATCGTCAATGCTTCTTCATAGGCGCATTTATCAATTTTTCATTATCTACTGCCTGGGAGTCTCAGGACTTCTTATCCTGAAATATCTCATTTCTCTATCGGATTATGTCATTCCAAGTCCATCCATCCTCTGGCGCACAGCATTGGATATCTTTAACCCTTATTTTAAGGGCGTGATGAATACGCTCATCGTGGCGGTTGTCGGACAGCTCATCTCCATCATCCTGGCGCTTCTTCTGGGAATCGCCGGCCGCCGGGCCACCTGGTTCGGATCCTTCATCAAGGCCGCCGCATATAACATTCAGGCCTACCCCATCGTGGCCATTGCTCCCATTATCTTTATCCTTCTGGGGGACGGCATCCTCTCACGCCTCCTCATCGCCGCCATGATCTGCTATTTTCCCCTTCTTCTATCCGTTATCGGGATCATGTCGGAACCGGTTTCGGACGTTGAGCACTTCTATCGCGTCACCGGCCGCCTTCGCTGGCAGCTTGAAGTGAAAATCCGGGCATTTGAAAATCTCGGCAAGATCACCACCGTGATCGCCGGGAGCGCAACCCTCGCCATGGCGGGAACCATCGTGGCCGAGTTTATCGTAGCCGACGCCGGAATCGGATATGCCATCCGGATCGCTCTCTTCCAGAGCGATCTCTCAAAAATTCTGGTGGCGTTATTTTTAATCGGGATAACGCTTTCCGTTTATCAGGGAATCCTGGAGGGTGCAGGCTTTATCATTAAAAAAGGATGGACAAAAAAAGAAAATTAAGGATGATTATGAAAATACAATGCAGTGCAAAACGATTTCTATTTAGATTGATTCTTATCGCAACCGCGATATCGCTCTGGCTTCCTGGAACCGTCCTTTTTGCTGCAGACCGGGTCAGCTATCGCCTCAAATGGATCTTCAATGCCAGTGTCATCGGTGATATTTATGCGGATGCCCGGGGGTGTTTCAGAAACCAAGGACTAGACGTCGAGGTCAAAGCCGGAGGCCCTGAGCGGGACGCCATCATGGAGCTGGAGCTGGGCAGAGCCGAATTCGGCGTGGCATCCGCCGACCAGGTGATCCGGGCTTTGGCCAAGCAGGCAAACCTGAAGGTCATCGCCCAGATCTTTCAGATCAACCCTCTCCAGTGGATGTTTCGGCCGGATAAGATGCGCATTGAAACCCTGGCGGATCTGAAGGGACATCTTCTTGGTGTGACTTTCGGCGGAAACGATGAGTCGATTTTACGCACCGTCCTCGACAAGGGAGGTCTAGGCGAAAAAGAAGTTGAGTTCTTCAGTGTTCGAAATGATTTCACCCCGTTTTTACGAAAAAAAGTCCATTTCTGGCCAGTGTATCGGAACACTCAGGCTGTTTTTCTGGAGGATAAACTAAAAGGCGCCGGAGAGCCGGCAGCATATTTTGATCCGGCGGCTTATGGCGTCAAATTCGTCGCCAACTCTGTCATTACCTCAACAGCAATCTATGAAAATCAACCCCAACTGGTACGCCGATTCCTGAAAGGAGTGCTGGAAGGATGGGCGGAATCTCTTAATGTAAAAAATCAGGATATTGCAGTTAAGATATTGCAATCATATGAAAAAGAGACACAAACTGAAATCCTGAAAAAACAGATCGAACTGACCCGGAGTCTGGTTCAACCCAATCCTGCCATTCCCATCGGCACCATCGACATCGAAGCCTGGAAACAGACCGAAACCATCATGTTCCGTCAGCACCAGATCACTGCTCCGGTCAATATCGAGAGGGTTCTTGTACCCTTAGCCGTGAACTGAAATCAGTCATTATCGATTGCTCTTGTCGGCTACAAAGCCGGCATTGACGGCTCCCGCCCTCCGTGATAAAAAATTCCAATCATAAAAAGTCTGTTGCCACACATACCTTTCAAGCTTAAAGGAATCAGAAGACTGAATCGAGACTCCCGGCAATCCAAGGAAACGAGAGACGCCTCCCAATTCCATTACCATCTATTTGATCCTCAACTGTTTTTGTTAAGAGGTGCGCGGTGAACTTTCTTGACATGAAGACCATCATCTTCAACCACATTGTGACCGATATCGTCTGTACCGTGGTTATCGCCTTTCTCTGGTATCGCAACCGGAAACGCTTTACTGGCATAGGCTTCTGGCTGGCTGATTATGCCTTTCAGGTTGGAGCCGTAACTCTGGTTATTCTGCGCGGCTGGATACCCGACTTTATTTCAATGGTGATTGCGAATTTCTTTGCCCTGACAGGTACGATCTTTCTCTTGATCGGTCTTGAGTATTTTGTCGGAAAGAGAGGGCGACAGACCCATAATTATATTTACTTAGGAATATTCTGCCTGATTCATTTCTACTATACCGTTTTTCAACCCAGCCTTACCGCACGATCCATCAATATCACGTTTGGTATCATGGTTCTGACTTCCCAATGCATGTGGCTTTTGCTGATGCGGGTGGATCGAGGTCTTCGTCCAATGACGCGGGGCCTTGGCATCGTGCATGGAGCCTATTCGCTGGTGAGCGCATTCCGGATTATTCTCATCCTTACGAGTCCTCAACTGGGGGAGGATTTCTTTAAGACCGGTCTCTTAGACACACTGGTGCTCCTGACATACCAGTTTCTTTTCATTATTCAGACCTTCGGTCTGACCTTGATGGTGAGCAGACGTCTTCTCATGGATGTCCAGAGCCAGGAGGAGAGATTCTCCAAGGCTTTTCATTCATCTCCTTATGCCATCACCCTTACAAGACTCGTCGACGGCCGGATCATGGCGGTCAATGAAGGCTTCGTGAAACTCAGCGGATACGACTACACGGAAGTCATTGGGAAAAGCTCCCTTGACCTGGACTTATGGGCCAGGGAGGAAGACCGGGCAGCCGTTATAACCGAATTGTCGAATCATAAAACTCTCCATGGAGCTGAATTTCAATTCCGCACGAAATCAGGGAAAACAATGATCGGTATCTTCTCGGCTGACATTATCACCATCAACAATGAACCGTGGATCGTGTCAAGCATCAACGACATTACCGAACGAAAGCAGATGGAAACAGAGCGGGAAAGACTCCTCAATGAACTTCAGGAAACGCTTGCCAAAGTCAAGACGTTAAGCGGTCTCCTCCCTATCTGCGCCTCCTGCAAGAAGATCCGGGATGATAAGGGGTACTGGACCCAGATCGAATCTTATATCAGAAGACATTCCGATGCCGATTTCAGCCACAGCATCTGCCCTGACTGCATGAAGAAGCTCTACCCGGATCTTGTCCACGATTCACACCTGTCGATACTGAAAGTGGAAAAATGAATTTAATGGCTGAAGGGGATGGCGCTGGTAAAGGGAAAGTGAAATGACATCACTGGATATGAGGACAATCCTGTTCAGCCATGTCATCACGGACATTGTCTGCGCCGTGTTCATCTCTTTTTTGTGGTATCACAACCGCAACCGGTTTGAAGGACTCTTTTTCTGGGTTATTTATTATATTATGCAGGTCGCTGCGCTGATTCTCATTGTGATGCGAGGATTTGTACCCGTTTCTTTTTCCATCATGACAGGGAATGCTCTGATCATCGGAGGTGCCATCATTCTGCTTATGGGCCTGGAGCGGTTCGTAGGGAAACAGGGGCTTCAACTCCACAACATCGCTTTCCTTGTGGTTTTTATTTTTATCCACGCATATTTTTCCTTCTATAAACCTAACCTCGCTGCACGAAGTATAAACACCTCTCTGGGCATGCTTCTCCTCACCTTCCAGTGCATGTGGCTCCTTCTTCGAAGGGTTGATCGAGTCATGAAACCCATCACCCGAGGACCGGGTATGGTCTTCGCCGCCTATTGCGCGATAAGTCTTTTCAGAATCATCCTCATTCTTATCCATCCGCAGCCGGGAGAGGAGCTTTTTCAACCCGGAACACCGGATACGCTCTTTATCCTGTCATACCAGATCCTTTTCGTCATCAAAACTTACAGCCTGGCACTTCTTGTAAATCGGCGACTGATCGGGGATGTCCAGACACAGGAGGATTGCTTTCGGAGCATGGTCGAGTTCACCTCTGACTGGGACTACTGGAAAGGACCGGATGGAAAACTCCTCTACGTCACACCCGCTTCTGAAAACCTGACAGGGTATCGGCCCCGCGATTTCATTGAGGACCCTGAATTACTGCTGAAAATCGTTCATCCGGAGGATCAAGCGGCCGTTTTTGAGCATATGCAGGAAGAATTAT
>JBFMEI010000113.1:0-7045 GCA_040753295.1 Thermodesulfobacteriota bacterium
GATATCGTCAACTTGAGTTCTATTGAAGGCGTATCATTCCTTCAGTTTCTGGTTACGACCCCGCTCTATCTTCTTATCGGAGGCCTTGGGGTACTCTTTTTAATTATTGGAGTCATCCGGCAGAAATAAACGGAGAAGGAATACCGGGGATGAACCGGTTTTAAACTTGACACCAAAAGGAGTGAAGCGATAATTTATCCGATCCGGAGATTTGCTTCGATCCAAAAAAGGCAGGACTTCGGAGTTTTCATGGATCATCAACAAACCAACAGAGGAGGGGATATGGGAAAAAAGATTCTGATTTTGATTACGGCGTTGATTTTCATCGGTTCTGGCCTTGCGTTTGCTCAAGCCAAACCTGCAGAAAAAGCGGCTTCGAAAGCAGCGGCGGCTTCTGCGCCGAAACCCGGGGGAACACTCATATTCGGCCGAGGCGGGGACAGCGTGGGTCTTGATCCGGCTTATGAAACAGACGGAAATTCCTTCATGATCTGTGATAATGTTTTTGAGGCGCTTGTCGAATACAAAGACGAGTCAACCGATCTCGAACCTCTCCTTGCAGAGTCATGGACCATCTCTCCGGACAGTCTGACCTATACCTTCAAGCTCAGAAAAGAGGTCAAATTTCATGATGGAACCCCATTTAATGCCGATGCGGTTGTTTTTTCCCTTGGCCGGCAGATGAAGGAACGGAAGATCAAATTTTTCGGAAAAGGATGGGAAATCCCATCCCAGGAGAGGCCGCCCGAATACTGGGTTTCCATGGAAATGGATAAAACCGTCGATTCTATTGAAGCGGTGGACGAATATACGGTTGTTTTCAAATTGAAACGGGTGGAGGCTCCCTTTTTAGCCAATCTGGGAATGGATTTTGCAGATATCATCAGCCCTGCTGCGTTTATCAAGAATCCCAAGGAATTTGTCAGAAACCCGATAGGGACCGGACCGTTCAAATTTGTCAAATGGGTCAAGGATGATCAGATCCTGTTGGAAAAGAATAAAGCCTATTGGAACAAAAAAGGCGGGCCATATCTGGATAAAGTGGTTTTCAGAGCGATCCCTGAAAACTCGGTCCGTTTTCTGGAACTTAAAACCGGGAATATTCATATCTGCCAATTCCCGAATCCTGCCGATATCGATCTTGCCAAAAAGGATGCCAAAATGAAGCTGGTCAGCCAGCCCGGGATGAATATCGGATATCTGGGATTCAATCATATGAAAGAGCCCTGGAAGAGCAATCTCAAACTCCGCAAGGCCGTTTCAATGGCCATTAACCGGAAGGCCATTGTGGATAATATTTATCAGGGGCAGGGGCAGCTCGCAAAGAACTGTATTCCACCGACCATGTGGGGTTACAATGACGCGGTTCCGATGGTCGAATACAGTGTCGACAAAGCCAAGGCCCTTCTGGCAGAAGCCGGATATCCTGAGGGAAAAGACCTTCCTGAAATCACCCTCTGGTCCATGCCGGTGGCCAGACCTTACAATCCGGAAGGATTGAAAGTCGGAGTAGCCATGGTGGCCGACCTTGCCAAAATCGGAATTAAAGCGCGGGTTGTCAGTTTTGAATGGGGAACTTATTTGAAACGGCAGCGCGAACAACCCCCGGACATGGACCTCTTCCAACTCGGATGGACCGGCGACAACGGAGATCCGGACAACTTTTTTGCGGTTCTATTCGACGGCATGGCGGATCCGGCGGTTCGCACCCAATGGCATAACAAACAGTATCATGACTTCATGACACAGGGGAAAACAACCATCGATCAGGCAAAGCGTTCGGAAATTTACAAAAAAGCCCAGATGCTCATGTATGAAGAGATGCCTGTAATCCCCATCGCACACAGCACCCAGACCTGGCCCCTTGTTAAAAAGGTCCAGGATTTCAAGCTCCATCCCACGGCATCGATCCGCCTGAGAAACGTTTGGCTGGAGAAGTAGCCCTTATCGGCATGGAATGTCAAAAAGGGAAAGGAGGAGATTCTCCTTTCCCTTTCATTTTGGATGCCGGTCCCCTGGATTGGAGGGTAACCGGAAAGAAATGACTCCGGATAGGTGATGATTCCCTATATTCTAAGACGAATTTTAATTCTCATTCCGACGCTTCTGGGTGTTTCGGTCATCATTTTTTTCATGCTTCATATCACGCCGGGAGATCCGGCAGAGCTTCTTTTGGGAGAACGTGCCACGCAGGACGCGTTGACCGAAATGAGGGAGCATCTCGGATTGAACAAACCTCTTTATGTTCAGTACGGCATGTTCCTAAAGCGCCTTATTACATTTGATCTTGGGGAAACGATCTGGACCCGGCAGAAGGTTTGGATCGAAATCCGGCAGCGCTTTCCCGCCACCATTGAGCTTTCCGTGGTTGCGCTGATGATCAGTTGTGTCATGGGGATGCTTTTCGGGATCATTTCGGCAACCAAGCAGTATTCAGCTTTTGATTACCTGAGCATGCTGGGGGCACTCATCGGAGTGAGCATGCCCATATTCTGGCTTGGCCTGGTCTTTATGCTCATCTTTGCGGTAACCCTTGAATGGCTTCCCATATCCGGACGTCTCAGTGTCGGTATCGATCTTGAGGTGATAACGAATTTTTATGTTCTGGATTCAATTCTGACAAAAAACTGGGAAGCCCTCAGAGATGCGGTCTGGCATCTGATCATGCCTGCTTTCACGCTGTCTACAATTCCGATGGCCATCGTCGCCCGGATGACCCGATCTTCCATGCTGGAGGTTCTGAGACAGGATTATATCAAAACAGCGAAGGCCAAAGGGCTGTCACAGTTCAAAGTGATTTTTAAACACGCATTGCGGAATGCCCTCATCCCCGTGGTTACAACCATCGGCCTTCAATTCGGAGTCTTGCTGGGCGGAGCTATTTTGACCGAAACCATTTTTGCATGGCCGGGAGTCGGGAAGTGGATGTACGATGCGGTGATGCAGAGAGATTATATGGTGATACAGAACGGAACCCTGTTTATCGCGGCACTCTTTATCATGATCAACCTGGCGGTGGATCTCCTTTATGCGGTCATCAATCCGAGAATCAGCATCAAGTAGATGAATATGAAATCCGATACCGGACAAGACCGCCATCCCCTTCTTGATCAGTTTTCCCGACTCTGGCGGAACAAAACCGCTGTTGCCGGACTTATTATCATCACCCTGGTTGTGTTTTCCGGAATTGCCGCCCCGATACTCAGTCCTCATAATCCGATTGAGACCTCCCTTTACGATCAGCTCAAACCGCCGGTATGGCATGAGGGAGGATCGACGAAAAATCTTCTGGGGACCGATGATCTGGGAAGAGACATCCTCTCCCGGATCATCTACGGCGCCAGGGTTTCGCTGATGGTGGCGCTCGTCAGTGTCGGGCTCGCCTTTTTTTTCGGAACCCTTATCGGGAGTCTTTGCGGATATTTTAAAGGAAGACTCGATAATCTCGTCATGCGGGGGATCGACATTATTCTCTCGTTTCCCTACATTCTGCTGGCCATTGTGGTTGTGGCCTATCTGGGACCAAGCCTTCAGAATGCCATGTTTGCGATTGCCATTACCTATATTCCAAGATTTGCGCGAATTGTCCGGGCCAGCGTCCTGGAGGAATGCGAAAAGGATTATGTGACGGCCGCACGTGCGGTCGGAGCCCGCGATTTTCGAATCATCTTTGTCGACATTTTGCCCAATTGCATGGGCCCGCTGATCGTTCAGACAACGTTAAGTTTTGCTTCCGCGATTCTGGATGCTGCCGCGTTGAGTTTTCTGGGTCTCGGTGCTCAACCGCCCACCCCGGAATGGGGTGCGGATATCGCCAGAAGCCGGGCGATGATCCTCAGGGCTTCATGGGTCATGACGTTTCCCGGGTTGGCCATTCTCGGAGCGGTGCTGGGTTTTAATCTTCTGGGGGACGGGTTAAGGGATGCCTTAGACCCCAGGTTAAAGGACTGAATCCATGCCTTCTGAGACGCTTCTTGAGGTTCGAAATCTCAAGACCTATTTTCAGGTTCACGGTCGTATTGCAAAAGCAGTCGATCGAGTAACCCTTTCCATCGAAACCGGGAAAACCCTTGGGCTTGTGGGGGAGTCCGGATGCGGAAAGAGTGTCACCGCTCATTCCATTATCCGGCTGATTCCGGATCCTCCGGGAAAAATCGTCGGCGGGGAGATTCTTTTTGAAGGCGAGGATCTGGTCACTCTTTCCGAGTCTCGAATGCGGCGGATCAGAGGTTGCAGGATCTCCATGATTTTTCAGGAGCCCATGACCTCGCTAAATCCGACTTTTACCGTAGGCGAACAAGTGGGGGAAGTCATCCGGCTGCATGAGAAATTATCCCGGTCGGCGGTCCGGGACCGGATTATCGATATGTTCAGACGGGTAGGGATTCCGGCGGCTGAAAAACGCCTGCACGATTATCCACACCAGATGAGCGGGGGGATGCGGCAGAGGGTCATGATCGCCATGGCTCTGGCATGCAGCCCCAAATTGATGATCGCCGATGAGCCGACAACTGCTCTGGATGTGACGATTCAGGCTCAAATTCTCGATCTCATGAATACCCTTAAAAAGGAGACCGATGCATCGATCCTTTTCATCACTCACGATCTGGGAGTCATTGCGGAAATGTCACAGCATGTGGCCGTGATGTATGCCGGAAAAATTGTCGAATATGCGGATGTGAAAACTCTTTTTGCAAATCCGTTGAACCCTTATACGGTAGGACTCCTGGAGTCGATCCCGGTCCTGGGCGAACGGGAATCGAAGCGCCGGCTGAAAACCATTCCAGGAATCGTTCCGTCTTTATTAAAATTACCGAACGGATGTCTCTTCAGCGACCGGTGTCCGGATCTGTTTGACGATTGCAGGGAAATCGAACCGGAGATGACCGAAACAGGTCAACAGCATTGGGTCAGGTGTTTGAAGTATGTCTGATTTATCCTCAAAACCGCTTCCGTTGATCGAAGCCCAAAACGTGGTCAAATACTTTCCGATTCGAGGGGGTCTATTTCTCAAGCGGATCGGAGACGTCAAGGCTGTGGATGGAGTCACCCTCACCATCCATGAAAGGGAGACCTTGGGGCTTGTGGGAGAGTCAGGATGCGGGAAAAGCACATTCGGCCGGGTTCTTCTGCGTCTGGAAGAACCGACTTCCGGAAAGGTCCTTTTTAAGGGGGAAAGCATCCTTGACTACCCGAAACAGAAAATGCAGTCCCTGCGTCGGGAAATGCAGATCATCTTTCAGGACCCGTTTTCATCTCTTAATCCGCGTAAAACCATAGCCCACATCATCGGGGAACCGCTTCTGGTTCATGGGATTTACAACCGGAAAGAGAGGGAAGACCGGGTTCTCGAACTGCTGGAAGTGGTCGGGTTGAGGAAAGAGCATATGGGCCGATATCCCCATCAGTTTTCCGGAGGGCAGCGCCAGCGAATCGGCGTGGCTCGAGCCCTGGCGTTGAATCCCAAGCTGATTGTCTGCGATGAAGCGGTTTCCGCACTCGATGTTTCCATTCAGGCTCAAGTCATCAATCTCCTTAAAGATCTCCAGGACACCTTTGGGTTGACTTATCTTTTTATTTCCCACGATCTGAGCGTGGTGGAACATATGTGCAATCGGGTCGCGGTGATGTATCTTGGAAAAATCGTTGAGTCGACTTCAGGCCGCCAATTATATGACATGCCGCTGCATCCGTATACCCAGGCGTTGCTCTCTGCCGTACCGATCCCGAATCCCTCCATCCGTCGCCCCGGGAGGATCATTTTGAAAGGGGATGTTCCAAGCCCCATTGATCCGCCCGGCGGATGCCGGTTTCACCCCCGATGCCGATATGCCCGGAATCCATGCAGCGAGCAGGAGCCGAAACTTGAGGAGATCCGAACCGGACATTTTGCCGCCTGTTTTTTTGCCGATAGACTTTAAAACGGAATTCAATCCAAATTCAGGTCATTATTGCGCGGGATCCGGGATTCCGGCCTCATGAAAGCCTTTACTCCTTAATATGCAGCTGTCACAGCGCCCGCAGGGTCTCCCTTCTGATGCGGGATCATAGCAGCTGTGGGTCAGAGAATAATCGACGCCGAGGGCTGTCCCGGAAAGGATGATCTGCGCTTTCGTCATGTGAATAAGCGGGGTATGGATGACCAGCCGGGTTTTTCCTTCGACTCCGGATCGGGTCGCCAGGTTGGCCATGGATTCAAATGCATGAATATATTCCGGCCTGCAGTCCGGATATCCGCTGTAATCCAAGGCGTTGACTCCGATGAAAATATCCGCGGATCCGAGAACTTCGGCCCATGCTAAGGCATAGGATAAGAAAATAGTATTCCGGGCAGGTACATAGGTGACCGGAATATGGGTTGCCATATCCCTGGCATCCCGGTCTTTCGGAACTTCCACTGAGCCGGTTAAGGCCGAGCCTCCGATCCGGTTGAGTTCTATTTTAAGAATCAGATGGTCTCTGACGCCCAGGGATTTGACGACTTTTGTTGCGGATTCAAGCTCCTGACGATGCCTCTGTCCGTAGTCAAACGTAAGGGCGAATATTTCAAATCCCTCTGCTTTTGCCATGGCCATGGCGGTGGTTGAGTCGATTCCGCCGGAGGCCAGAACCACACATGGTTTTACTTCTATCATTCCGGATTTCCTGTGGATCATACGCCGCGATCGATATCGGGCCAGATCCATTTGTGAAGCTGCAGATTCAATCTGACCTGAAGTCGATCTCTAAGAATCCATTCGGCCAGCCGGCGGGAAGACATGATCCCTTCGGTCGGGGAGAATAGAATATGGTCAGGGGGAATTTTATGGTCGATTCTGGAAAGAATTTTAACTGCATAGTCATAATCTTTTAAATCGCTGATCACGAACTTGATCTGGTCGGTTTCGTTCAGGCGGTCTAAATTGTTCCAGTCGGTTTCATGGCTTTCTGTTGAGGAAGGGCATTTGATATCCATGATTTTGATACATCTCGGATCCACTTTCCCGATATCGAGGGTACCGTTGGTTTCCAGCAGCACGGTCGCTCCTTCTTCAATAAGACAATG
>JBFMEI010000114.1:0-7016 GCA_040753295.1 Thermodesulfobacteriota bacterium
ACCGCTCCCATGGTGAGCACTTCAAGCGTGCTGATAAAGACTTTTCCCAGGACAATACTATCATAAGGGGTTATAGGGAAGGACATGCTCTTTTGTTCCGCACCGAATTTCCACGAAACAAATCCCATTAAAATCATCTCCAGCCCGATGGTAATCACAATCATTCCGAGAATATTCGGCTCTTTGGCTCTTCTGAGAATCGTAAATTCAAGAAATCCTCCTAAAAAAAATGAAAAGAGAATCGCACCGGGAAAAACAACATGGTAAGGAAACCCGTACTGATCCAGAAACATAAAGGTCAGATAGGAGGATAGAAGCGCCATTTCTCCCTGGGCAAAGTTGGGGATTTCAGTGGTCTTGTAGATGATCACCATGGCAAGTCCCATCAGCGCATAGGTACTTCCCGCTGCAATCCCATTGACGATCATCTGAAAAAAATTCAGCATCAGCTTGATCCGGAATTTATACCCAAGAATGGTGTTGATTCAAAATGGCCATGTTTTCCAGTATTTTTTTGTCCGAATCCAGATGCCGAAAATCCCCAAGGGTTCAAACAGCATGATGGTAATCATGATCGCCCCGAATATAATAAACTGGATATTGGAAACACCTGTAATGGAAAAGAATGTTTGTGACAGGCTTTTCAACCATTCCCCTACATACGGAATGTTGAGGATATTCCGAAGTTGAAGTCCCATCCAGCTCAGGAGACAGGCTCCGGCAATGGGACCCATGATGGAACCCAGACCGCCGACCACCACCATGGCAAGAAACATGATGGACATGAGCAGCGTAAACATTTCCGGTTCGATAAAACGCAGTACAAAAGCATACAGTCCGCCGGCGATACCGGTATAAAAAGCGCTTAAGGCAAAGGATAATGTTTTATAAAAAACCAGATTCACTCCCATGGTTTCGGCGGCGATGTCCGCGTCCCGGATGGCGATAAATGCTCTTCCCACACGAGTTTTAATGATGTTTCTCGCGGCAACGGTCAGTAGAACCGTTACTGAAATCAAAAGATAATAAAAATCCCTGTCCGTATGCAGATGCCAGGGGCCGATGGCCAACTCCGGGGCATGCAACCCCTGCCTGCCTCCGAAAAAGCCGATTCTGCCGATTACCTGGGTCACCGTCATTCCAAATCCAAGGGTTGCAATGGCCAGATACGGTCCTTCCAGGCGAAGGGCCGGAAGGCCCAAAAGAAAGCCGAATAATGCGGAACAGAGCGCTGAAAGAGGAAGCGCGATAAAAAACGGAAGAGATGCTTTTGTCATCAATATCACGGTTCCGTAGGCGCCGATCGCAAAAAAGCCGGCATGTCCCAAAGAGATCTGGCCCGTATATCCCACAAGAATATTCAGCCCGATAGCGACAATGATATTGATGGCCATATAGTTGGCCACATATACATAATAATTTTTTACCAGGAATGGAAACGCTCCTAGAAAGAGAATCAATGCCATAAACCAGAAAAGGACAACGCCGGATTTAAAAAACCGAACATCCTCATAATAGTCGCGCTTCATATCCATTGAAAGTGCTCTTTGCCTCTTTTATGAGAAAATAAATCAACGATCGCTAATTTAGATATTAAAATGTTTAGCGAAAAAGGGAGGATGAGTCAATCAGAACCTCATTGACAACCGCATCTTCCTAACATATCTGAGAAACTCCGGTCTGAATCATTCAACTTTTATCTTGCGGGTACGGGATATTCAGAATTTTAGGCCGATGCCCTGTGGCTTCGAGAAAACGTTCAACATCTGTTTTGGACAAAATCAATGTACTGGTATTTACCAGAGGATGAAACTGAAACTCATCGAATCTCCAGAGAGTGGAGTCAATAATGACTTCAACAGCCTTTTCAGTATCACAGAGTAGAGCCAGAAGAGAGACAGCACCCGGTTCAACACCAAGACATTTCATCAGACGATCTGGAGAACCGAAGGAAACCGGATGGGAGCCCAATACCTGGGGGAGCGCCTTCAAATCAACCCGCCCATGATCAGATGTCACCACCAGGAAATGCCGTTTTCCCTTGTTTTCCTTGAGAAAAAGATTTTTCGTCTTGGCGCCGGGCAGATCCGGGGTCAGCCGATGGACATCCTCCACGGTGTAGACAGGCGGATGATCAAAGCGGTGGAAAGAAATATTCTTTTCCGCTAAAAAGGTATAGATATCGACCATTGAGAGTTCCTCCTGCGGAGCAAAGTGGCATGTTCATACCGGAAAACAAAGGGCAATAAAAGCGATATTTATCGATCATTAAATTTTTAAGGAAGAAAGGCAATGAACCGGAAAATTTATGACGCCATTATCATCGGCGGCGGAATCATGGGAAGCGCTGTCGCATATCATTTGATGCGATTTGACGGTGCATTGAAAATCATGGTGGTGGAACGGGATCCGGCATATACCCATGCATCCAGCACCCTTTCGCTTGCCAATATTCGAACCCAGTTCAGTCTTAAAGAAAATATCCTGATTTCAAAATATACCCTTGAAGTTTTAAAGAGCTTTGACGAGGAAATGACGGCAGGGGAGATGCGCCCTCATATTTCATTCCGGCCGGAGGGAAATCTTTTTCTTGTGGATGAAACCAGCCGGGAGGATGCAAAAAACTCCCTGGTCCTTCAGCAATCTCTGAACTGTCCTGTTGACTGGTGGACTCCAGATGAAATTTCGACCCGATATCCCTTTTACCGGACGGATGAATTTTCCGGAGGGACCTTCGGACACATGGACGGACACCTGGATGCCTATGCATTTCTTATGGGGTATCGAAATAAAGCCAAAGCACTCGGTGCGATATTTGTTCACGATGAGGTTGCTGGAATTTTAAAGGAAAAAGAGCGGACATGCGGTGTTCTACTAAAATCCGGGGGAATACTGACATCTGATAACGTGGTTAACTGCGCCGGGGCATGGGCGTCTGAAATTGCAAAAAGCGTGGATGTCCATATCCCTGTACTGCCGGTCAAACGCCAGGTTTTTGTGCTGAAACCGGCTGTCCTTCCTGCTGAATCTCTTCCCCTTACCGTTCTTCCTTCAGGCCTGTATTTCAGGACAGATACCGGAGGAGTCATTATCCTGGGCAAATCCATGGCCGAAGATCCGGTCGGATTTGATTTTACCTGGGATGATAAGCGGTTTGTCGAATTGCTCTGGCCTGAACTGGCAGAGTTTGTGCCGGTTTTTGATACCTTGAAACTTCTTCGAGGATGGGCTGGGCTTTATGCCGAAAACACCATGGACGGAAACGCGATCCTGGGCGAGTGGCCCATGCTTAAAGGGTTTTTTCTTGTCAACGGTTTCTCCGGGCACGGGTTACAACAGGCTCCGGCCGTGGGCCGGTACATTGCCGAACGGATATTGCAAAAACTTCCGGCCATGGACCTTTCCATTTTTGATCCGGCCCGGATCCTTCTGAAAAAACCTCTTTCTGAAACCGGTCTGGTCTAAGGTATAGAATCTCCATGTCCGAAAGATCGGTAAAATCTCAAGAAGGGTTCAAAACCCATATCTCATCGATTTCCGGCAGCCGCTCGGTTATTGTCGGCGCATTCCTGATCAGTTTTTCCGGCGTCTTCGTCAAGTGGGCTCATGTCCCTCCCTCTGTGGCCGGTTTTTACAGGACACTCATCGGCGGTCTGGTTTTGGGAATTCTACTCTTTATTCGACGGGAAAACAGATGGTATGGCTTCGGCTGGTTTTTCCTCTCGTGCTGCTGCGGCATCCTTTTTGCCATGGATCTCTTCCTCTGGCATCGGAGCATCCATTACATCGGCCCGGGCCTATCCACCATTCTGGCAAACTTCCAGGTCTTTTTTCTTGCGCTTTTCGGCGGGCTGATTCTCAGAGAGAAACCGAATCGGAAGCTCATCGCCGCAATTCCCATGGCCATGCTCGGATTGTACCTCCTGGCAGGCGTTCAATGGAACAGCCTCGGATCCACCTATCAAACCGGCGTATGGCTAGGACTTGCCACTGCCGCCTGCTACGCCGCCTATCTTCTGGTTCTCAGAAAGGTTCAGGGAAGCCGGAAGGCTCCCTCTCCCATCATGAGCCTGATGATCATTTCACTGGTGTGTGCCGGGGCTTTGGGAGCTGAATCGTTTTCCAGAGGAGAATCTTTTGCTATCCCGGATCCCCAAACCCTCATCTCCCTTCTTTCTTACGGAACACTGTGCCAGGTCATCGGATGGATTTTGATTACCAAAGGGCTTCCCGGTGTTCCTTCGACGCTGGCCGGGCTTCTGCTCCTGCTGCAGCCGACCCTCTCGTTTGTTTGGGATATCCTTTTTTTCAGCCGGCCGACGACCCTCTCTGATATTTCCGGGGCGCTTCTTGCCCTATGCGCCATCTACCTGGGGACACTTGGTCAGATGACCAAACGGAACTCATCCTGAATATAGCCTCCGGACCCTTCTTTCAGAGATCAAGAAGGGATCCAATCCCTTTTTGTTCCGCATTTGAGAGCGCCGCCGAGGCTGCGGATGCATCCTGAACTGCAACCCCCACAGACTTAAAAAAGGTGATCTGGTCCGGGGATATTCGGCCGGGTTTGTCGCCGTTTACGATTTCCCCGATCTCTGCATGAATATGCGCATGGGGAATAATGATATCTCCGGCCTCTGCAAGGCACGCTTCCCTGCTGTCCGCTACAACATAGGACCGCCGCACGGTTGTTTCATCCACTTCCCGCATGGTCGGCATAAACGACCCGACGCCTGTCACATGTGAACCCGGAGACAGGTCGTTCCCATCAAATAAAGGTTCCGGAGATGTGGTTGCCGTAACGACGATGTCCGCCCCGGAAACGGCATCTTTTGCTCTTTCCGGAAGGATCACGATGGGGGGATTCAGCCATGATTTGATTTCCTCTGCCAATCGCACTGCCGACTTTCGAGTCCGGCTGATGATTCTCACCTCTGAAATGCTGCGAACTGCCCGCACCCCTTCAAGCTGAGCCCTGGCCTGAACCCCGGCGCCAAAGATCGCCACCACACGGCTTTCCTTGCGCGAAAGGAGTTTAGCGGCAAGGCCTCCTCCGGCTCCGGTTCGGATAGCGGTTAATGTCGAACCATCCATGAGCGCCTTTGGAAATCCGGTATCCGGATCAAGCACCAATACCACCGCTGATACCACAGGAAACCCGAGGCTCGAATTATTTTCATATACGGAAACCACCTTGACGCCGAATTCTCGGCTCTTTTTCAGATACGCAGGCATTAAAAGCGTCACCCCGGCATCTGTCTCCAGCCTTCCTCTTAAAGGGACTGCAGCCTGTTTTTTTGAAAGCTGGCCAAAGGCTTTTCCCATGGCTTCAATGGCCTCTTTCATGGGGAGAGATTCCCGTATTTCCTTCCCGGACAAGACTCGAATTTTCATGGTTTCTCCTGGACGCACCTGTTGATTGGTTCAATCGATTTTCCGGATATCTCTTTTTTCATCAGAAGACTTCTCATCAATCGTTCAAATTAAGTGAATATCAAAATGAAAAGATTCTATTTTCTCTCATACATATCCATCCGTTTATTCAAATTCAAATAGAATGAGTACTGCCCGGAAAAGAAATTTATCAGATCCGGATTATTCATTGCCTATTTAAAAGGCCTATAATAATTTTATTGACATTCGTAACTGCTTCACCTTATTTAATCAAAAATTTTTATGCCGAGTCAGAAATTCTAAGCACGACGTCTTTCACGTGATCAGAAGGAGCCGGCATGTTCTCGAAATCTCTCCTTTGCAAAACCCTCTCTATTCCTTTTCTCTTAACCGTTTTTTTACCTCTTTTTTATCAAGTGGCCGATGGTTATGCCAAAACCGATACAGAACAGATTGTCAAGATGGTTCAGCCGATAGAAAACCTGGAAGTTATAGGAAAAAAACCACTCTTCAAGTTTACCATCGAAGCCCCTTTTTCACGGGAAAACATATTGGTGCTCTTAGACGGTACCGACATCACTCCGGTTATTGAAATTGTTTCCGGAGGATTTACATATACTCCAATTCAAATCATGGCGGCAGGAGGTCATCAGATCGTTGTAATGGGGTACACATTGGATGGAGAAGAATTTTCTTATGAATTTGCATTCTCCTCCCGTCACTCTCAGACGTTCGACGAAGCCTATTCAACAAATGATCTCACTGCAGTCTACTCTTCAATCGTCAGCAAGTCCGACGATATTGATCTTCCATATACCAAAGTTGAAGCAAACCTGGCATCGAATTCAGCGTTAAAAGGGAACAGATGGGATATTTCACTTAAAGGAAATCTTAGATATCTGGATCAAAGCGATCCCGTTCTTGAGCCTCAACAAAAAGGAATTGATCTTATCGATTATCTTCTTACAACGAGCTTTACACAAGACCAGCTCTCACTTCAAGCCCAAGCAGGTGATACAATCATCAATCAGAGTGAAAATACCCTGAATCAATTAGCAAGAAGAGGAGGAACGCTTTCCATAAATTACGACGATTTTACGTTAAGTGGTTTTGTGGTTCGAGGAGATGAGGTCTATGGATTTGACGGCGGGCTCGGGTTGAAAACAGATGATACGGATCACATCATGGGATTTTCAGGGGAGTATTCCCTTTTATCCAAAAGAATCACCCTCAAGGGATTTTCCATCAGAGGAGGAGAAGAAGGGTCTTTCTTCGGGACCTCCAGAGACGAATCTGCACAAAAAGGAAATGTTTACGGGCTCTACCTTAAAACCGATTTTGCCGATGGAAAGTTTATTACCGAAGCCGAATACGACTATGCCAGGTTTGATCCGGACACCACCGACGATTTAGGATCTGACGGAGACAAAGCATACCGGGTCGGTGCAAGCGGTCTGTTTGAAAAATTCGACTACAAAGCCGCTTATAAATATTTTGGCCGTTATTATGGAGTAGTCGGGAATCGCTGGCTGGAAAAGGACTGGGAAGGAGTTGTTCTTGAAGGGGGTTTAAACTTAACAGATCATGGCATTCGAGCTATTTACGATCAGCACCATGACAAT
>JBFMEI010000115.1:0-6966 GCA_040753295.1 Thermodesulfobacteriota bacterium
TCTTGATGTTATCAGCGAAACGCGGTATAGCCAGGCCATGAAAGAAGGGTATGAATCCCTTGTTTCACTCCTCGGAGCGGATGCAGGACTGGCGGACATTCTTTATGAAAAAGGATTTTTCTCAGCTGAAGAATTGAGCAAGGCATCTGTTGAAGACCTTGTTCAAATCCGGGGAATCGACAGAAAAAAAGCCGAAGATCTCGTGGAAAGCGCTAAAGCCGTTTTGGCCGAATCCATACGTGCTGAATCCATGGAAACATCGAAAGATTCGGAGTTGATGAATTCCGGGGAAAATCAAGAAAACGTGTCTGAAAAAAACTCTCAGAAAGATGATCCGGAAGCATTACCGGAGAGCGAAAAGACACAAGTGGAAGAATAGGAAATATGAAAGCTGAGGCTGCCGGAAATGGTTACTCCATACGGCGGTCCCGGTCCCGAAAATAATCGAAGATGATATGCCCATGATTTTCAGTGATGCACATGAGGGGGGCGGATGGCAAAAATCAGGATATACGAGCTTGCCAGAGATTTGAACATGACGAATAAAGCTCTGATGGAAAAATTGGAAGAGATGGAAATTCCTGTGAGCAGCCATATGGGCTCTCTGGATTCGGAACTTGCCGATGGGATCAAAGCACGCATTCTGGGACGCAAAGCCGGAGAGGTTGAGGAGACTCGGATCAAACCGACCATTATTCGCAGGCGCAAACGGAAGCTTGAGGAGCAGGAGAAGGGAGATGAATTGGCTCCGGAGGCCGAAGGGCCTGCAGTGACGATAGAAATTGCGGAGTCTCCCCGGGAAGAACAGAAAGTCGTGGAAGAAACCGTCGATGCAGAACCTCCTCCGGCCGAGGAGATTCCTGTTTCCGAACATCCGGTCATTCAAGAGGAACCCTTGCCTTCTGAGCCGGCTGTGGAGGTCCAGAAAGCGGAGGAGCCTGTCCTGGAAGCCGCTCCAATCTCATTGAAAAAACATGAAGAGGTGCCGGAAGTGATCACTGAGACAGCGCAGGAGATCAAAGCCGAAGTCAAGGCGGTTAAGCTGAAGAAGTCGAAAAAGAAAAGGGAAAAAGAAGCCCCGGCGAAAATTATTCGTCTTCCTGAACTTGTCAAAGCCGAAGAGATTATCGAAGCCCCTGTCGAGCAGAAGGAACCGGAACCTAAAATCGATGCCGCATTTGATTTGAAAAAGACCGTTCCGGAAATAAAGGTAATCGATGAAGAGGATGCTGCGGAAAAAGACCGGAAGAAAAAAAAGGCCAAGAAGGGGACTGAAGAAGATTTCAAGGACAGAAAATTTTTTAAGAAGAAAATCTCATTCCTGAAAAAAGAGGTTATTGAAGGATCTGATCTCTATGCTGAGCGGCCGCGCAGCCTCAAATCGAAAAAAGCGGTTTTAGCCAAAGCGGCCGTTCATGGATTGAAACCCCAGATCACCGTTCCCAAAGCGATTAAGAGAAGGTTGAAGATCGATGAAACCATTATCCTTTCCGATCTGGCAAGAAGAATGGGAATCAAGGCAGGAGACTTGATCCGAAAGCTGATGTCGCTTGGAGTAATGGCGACCGTCAATCAGACTGTGGATTTTGAAACCGCCTCGCTGGTGGCTTCCGAATTCAATTATGAAGTTGAGAAAGCCGCTTTTGAAGAGGAATCGATTATCAAAATTGAAGCGGACGATCCCGAAAAGGAAATTCCAAGGCCCCCGGTAGTCACCATCATGGGGCATGTCGATCATGGCAAAACCTCCCTGTTGGATACCATCCGAAAAACCCACGTCACGGACGGAGAGGCAGGCGGAATTACCCAGCACATCGGTGCGTATCATGTTTCAACGGAAAAAGGGCAGATCGTATTTTTGGACACTCCCGGGCATGAGGCATTTACAGCCATGCGGGCCCGGGGTGCAAAAATCACTGATTTGGTGGTTTTGGTGGTTGCCGCAGACGATGGGGTGATGCCTCAGACGGTAGAGGCCATCAACCATGCAAAAGCCGCCGAGGTCCCTATTGTTGTTGCCGTCAATAAGATCGACAAGCCCGGTGCCGACCCGGATCGAATCAAGCGTCAACTGGGAGAAATCGGGCTTCTTCCTGAAGAGTGGGGAGGGGAAACGGTCTTTCTTCAGGTCTCAGCCAAAATGAATCAGGGGATTGATGACCTCTTGGAGATGATTCTTCTTCAGGCCGAAGTTTTGGATTTAAAAGCAAATCCGGACAAACACGCGAGAGGGCATGTCATTGAAGCAAAACTTGATGCCGGAAGAGGACCCATCGCCACGGTGCTGATTCAGGAAGGGACATTACATATGGGTGAGTCGGTTGTCTGTGGTATTCATCATGGAAAGATCCGGGCCATGTATGATGATCGAGGAATTCTTGTGGGACAGGCAACTCCTTCAATTCCGGTTGAAATTCTCGGGCTTTCCGGAGTTCCGATGGCCGGGGATGAATTCATGGCCCTTGAAGATGACAAGGTTGCAAAACAAGTCAGCGTCTATCGAAGTCAGAAGCAGCGTTCAAAAGACCTGGCAAAGACAAGCCGGATGAGTCTTGAAAAGCTTTTTGAAAAGATGAAGCAAGGTGAAGTCAAAGATCTGAATCTTATAATTAAGGCAGACGTGCATGGTTCCATTGAAGCCCTCAGAGATTCATTGGTCAAACTCTCCAATGAGGAGGTCAACCTCATGGTCATTCATTCCGCAACCGGCTCGATTGTCGAATCCGACGTATCTCTGGCAGCGGTATCGAATGCCATCATAATCGGATTTAACGTCCGGCCGACTCAAAAGGCCACAGAACTGGCCAATGAAGAAAACGTGGATATTCGATATTATGACGTCATCTACAATGTGATCAAGGACATGAAAGATGCGATCATCGGAATGATGGCATCCACATTTGTAGAGCGGGTTCTTGGACATGCTGAAGTCCGACAGGTTTTTCATATTCCCAAAATCGGAAATATTGCGGGATGTATTGTGACGGACGGAAAAATTGAACGGTCGCAATCCGTCCGGTTGGTCAGAGACGGAGCGGTTTGCCATACCGGAAGAATATCATCTCTCCGGCGATATAAGGATGATGCCAAAGAGGTCCTCAGCGGGTATGAGTGCGGCATCGGGATTGAAAACTTTAATGATATCAAAGTCGGAGATATCGTGGAATGCTTCTATCTTGAAGAAATTAAGCCTGAAATTGAGTAATCGAAGTCTTTTTTTCCGGAGTATGTCACGATGGTCGTCGGGTGTGGAATGATCGTATTTAGGATTCATGAGAGTCATTCTTTAAAAGAAAAGAGGAAGATCGTTAAATCGATTATCGCCAGGTTGCAAAATCATTTTAATGCCTCCATTTCCGAAGTGGGAGCAAATGAGATGCATCAAAGAGCGGAGATCGGATTTGCCCTTGTAGGAAACGATCACCAGGTCATTAATTCGAAAATCGATAAAATGTTCAACCTGGCCGATGCCCTAGGGCTTGCCGAGATCGTCAATACCGAATCGGAAATCATTCATTTATGAGACCCTTCAGCAGGGCGGATCGGGTATCGGGGTTAATTCAAAAAGTCCTTTCAGGTCTTCTTCAGAAGGATATCGGAGATCCGCGGCTGCAGATGGTAACGATTACCCGCGTCAAGATTTCCCCGGATCTTAAATTTGCCCGGGTCTATTTTTGCACTGGAAGCGGAGAGAAGGGGAAAGAGCCGGCGCTTCAAGGATTTCAAACCGCGATGGGTTTTATCAAACGGGCCCTTGCCCCTCAACTGGGATTGAGATACATGCCGGAGCTGAAATTTTTTTATGATGAATCTTATGATCATGCCTCCCGCATTTATCAGATCCTCGATTCAATCAAACAACACGATGGAACAACTCATTCAAAGCTTGAAGAAAAGTAAATGTATTCTGGTCGCGTCTCACGCCAATCCGGACGGAGATGCTATCGGGTCCCTCATTGCGATGGGGTTGACGCTTTCCGGTCTGGGGAAAGGGACGACGCTCTACAATGAAAGCCCCATTCCTGCAGTATATCGTTTTCTGTCCGGAGTTCAACGCGTGGTTGATCGATTGGATGGTCTGAAACTATTTGATACTGCTGTCGTTCTGGATTGCGGCGATGTCCAGCGGCTTGGAGATGCGGGACCGGAGATTGAAAGAATTCCGTTGGTGATTAATATCGATCACCATGTGACCAATTCCCGATTCGGCCGATTCAATGTCGTCGATCCCTCAGCATGTGCCACATCAGAGATTATTTATCGCCTCATCTCAGGAATGGATGTATCCATCGATCTGGATATCGCTTCGGCATTATATACCGGAATCTTAACGGACACCGGTTCATTTCGATTTTCAAATACCAATCAGGCTGCATTTGAAATTTGCGGAAAGCTGGTTTCTCTTGGAGTGGATCCGTATCGGATTGCCCAGCGGGTTTACGGAACATATTCTCTCGGAAGGATCAAACTTTTGAATCTGGCGCTGGACTCCATCGAGATATCCAAAAACGGAAAGCTTTCTCTGATGGCTGTGACCCGGAATATGATGAGCGAGACAAAGACCCGCCCGGAAGACATCGACGGATTGATCAATTATGCAAAAGGAATCCAGGATGTCAAAGTCGCAGTGTTGATTCAGGAGTTGAATCAACATCCGAAAAATAAATCCCAGGGGCCTTCTCACTATCATGTCAGCCTGAGATCAGACGGAACCGTTGATGTCGCTGCTATTGCGGCGGAGTTCGGGGGGGGAGGGCACTCCAGTGCAGCCGGATTCAGCGTGGAGTCCACGTTGACTGAAATCAAGTCGAAACTCATTACCCTTTCAGAAACCATGTGATCTGCCGATGAAGGAAGATTCCGGAATTTTACTTATCGATAAACCTGCAGGAATGACCTCGGCAGAGATCGTCGGTCTGGTGAAGCGGCTCTTTAAAATTCGAAAGGTCGGTCATGCGGGAACGTTGGATCCTTTTGCGACCGGACTTTTGATATGCTGTATCAACAGTGCCACCCGGATCGCACGTTTTTTTCTGCATAAAGAAAAAACTTACCGGGGGGTCATTCATCTCGGAATCGAAACAGATACAGGTGACCCGACCGGTGCGGTGATTTCTGAAAAAAAGGGTTTCATGCTTTCCTCGGAAACCGTTGCCGGAGTGTTTCAAAGATTCGAAGGCATGATCGAACAGACTCCCCCCGTCTATTCGGCATTGAAACATCGGGGGATTCCGTTGTACCGGCTGGCCCGTGAAGGGACTCCGATTCAAAAGGAAGCCCGTAAGGTTTTGATCCAAAAACTTGAAATCGTGAGAATCGCCTTTCCGGAAATTGAATTCGATGTTCGCTGTTCCGCCGGAACATATATCCGATCCTTGGGTGCGGATATCGGGAGGGCATTGGGCTGCGGGGGGCATATCAAGGAATTGAGAAGAACCGAATGTAACGGCTTTAGGGTGGAGAATGCCTGTACGGTTTCGGACTTGAAAATTTACGCCGAGGAAGGATACTGGATTGAAAAACTGATTTCCATGAGCGATTCGCTGAGGGATTTACCGGAGTGCAGGGCTGATTCACGGCTTATGAAAAAGGTTTTGTACGGAAGCCCGGTAACATCCGATGAAATCCCGCCGCCTCGAGATGAGACTCTAATTAAGATCATCGACGGAGACAACCGGCTTGTGGCAATTCTGGATTTTTGTCACAAAACGCACCAGTACTCCTATTGCAGCGTGTTCGGCTCACCCGGTCATGCAGCCGGTTGACGGAGTTCGGGATTCTATGTGGCAGCTGAATATAAATGAGGGGGATTTGACTCAGAAATACCAAAGAAATGGAGGAGAAAAAATTGGGTTTAACGACACAGAACAAGAAAGAATTGATCAGCCGGTTCAAACTTCATGACACGGATACGGGATCTCCTGAAGTTCAAATCGGTCTTTTGACCCACCGTATCAATTATCTTACGGAACATTTGAAGGAGCATCAGAAGGATCATCACTCCAGAAGAGGATTACTCATGCTGGTGGGAAGACGCCGACGACTTCTTGATTACGTGAAAAATAAGGATATCAAACGCTACAGGGAAATTTTGCAGAATCTGGGACTAAGGCGCTAGTGAGCCGATCCAAGATTTATTTTAAACATAATAATTACAACACATGGGATTTGGGCGACATGGAAGACAACCCGTGGCTGTTTTGGAGGTGATTATGGAAATGATGGTTAAAACGGATGTTGGCGGAAGGACTCTGAGCCTGCAGACAGGAAAAGTGGCCAAGCAAGCCTCGGGATCGGTTGTGGTTCAATATGGTGAAACAATCGTTCTGGTGACGGTAGTATCCTCGGATGAGCAAAGAACCGGAATTGATTTTTTGCCTTTGTCCGTCGAATATCAGGAAAAAATTTATGCCGCCGGAAGAATACCCGGGAACTATTTCAGAAGAGAAATCGGAAGGCCCAGTGAAAAAGAGACACTGACCGCCAGGTTGATCGACCGACCTGTCCGCCCTCTTTTTCCAAAGAAATACCCCTATGAAACTCAGATCATCGCCACGGTTCTTTCCATGGATCAGGAGAACGACGCGGATACCCTGGCGATGATCGGCGCATCGGCTGCGCTTGAATTGTCTGACATTCCTTTCAACGGCCCCATCGCCAGTGTTCGGGTCGGTCGGATTGACGGAAAGCTGATCATTAACCCGCTGATCGGCGATTATGATAAATGCGACTTCAATCTCATTGTTGCGGGTTCTAAAACCGGCGTGGTCATGGTGGAAGGGGGCGCCCATGTCGTGAGTGAAGGGGAAATCCTGGATGCCATTTTTTTCGGTCATCGGGAAATCCAGTCCATCATTGAAATTCAGACAAGACTGAGGGAAGCGGTCGGGGCGGTTAAACGGTCTTTCCCTCAGCCGGAAACCGATCCGGTGCTTTTCCAGAGAATCGAAGAGGAAGCATCGCCCC
>JBFMEI010000116.1:0-6916 GCA_040753295.1 Thermodesulfobacteriota bacterium
ACAAATCCCGGCCTCAAGTGATGATTCTGGAGAAGAACGATCATGGGAACTACAAAGCTGGAAAACCCCTCAATTTAGCCCAGCGGAATCAGACAACCGGATTATTTCAATACAATATCATCAAAGGATACCACCCTTCGGTTTTTCAGATCCAACCCTCACACTTTCTCCTCCAGGAATCGATCTAACCTTTTTTTGACGGGTATCTGATAAAATCACTTCAAGAAGATTTTTCCATCCGGATCTTGCGGTCATAAAATATCCGAGCATATTTTTCCAATGAAAAAGAAAGATCCGTCACAAAGACTCTGAGGTTTCCGGCCTTCTCAACTGCTGACTCAGGAGTAATCGATTCCGCTGATGTCCGCGCAGCTGTAATTTCCCAGGGCTCAATGATCCTGACGCGCTTTCCGATTTTACGTTGGATGATCTTCATCATGGGCCGATGATCAGGCCTTGCCAGAATCAGGGTATCGATCTGTCTTATTCTGAGAGGGTGCAAATATTTTTTAGCGATCATGGCGGCCTGAGGTTTATTCATCCATCCTTCTGCAGCAACACTTTCAATAAGGGCAGAAGAGGCAGTAAAAACCTTGGCATTCGCATTAAATTTCCAGATCATCTTCTGATATGCATCCGCTTCAAGGCTGTTGTTTGCTCCCAAAATACCGATCTGTTGACGCTTCGATACATGGACAGCTTCCTCTGCCGCCGGTTCAACGATATTTACGATTGGAACATGAGGAGACCCGATAAGCCCTGCTGCAGCAAGAGAAGAAATTGCCGGACAGGATGCGATGATTCGCGTTGCCCCCAGATCAGAAAGCTTTTGAATCCCTTCTTCGGCAAATCTTTGTATTGTCTCCAGGCTTTTACCCGAATATGGACCTCTTGCCGTATCGGCAAAAAAAAGCAGGTCATGCCCCGGGAGGTGATCTCGAAAGGCCCGAACAACTTCAAGCCCGGCAAGGCTGCTGTCTATAAATCCGATCATCTTTTCACAAGGAGGGGTTAAGGGGAGGACTCATTTCTCTCGATAAGGAGTTTTGTCAAGTAAGATCTCAATGCATGATCCTGAACATCCGTTGAAATTCCAGGGCACATCCGTCCCATGATTTTCCAATTCCGAATATCGGTCAATACGCTTTCGATGAACGGCCACTCCCGACACATGCGCGGTTTTACCGGATGAATCAGGCATAACCGATCCCAGAAAATACAGTATCCGTTTGATCCCTGGGCCAGTACCGGCTTGCCTCCCGAAAGAGTGCAGTATTTTTCAATAAATCCCCTGGGATCTTCTCCGATAAAACCGGCGATGGCTGCAACGTCCTTCTCTGTAATAAATGTTCCACCATATCCGTTGCAGCAATCTCCGCACTGTTTGCATTCAAAAAAATCAGGAGATCTGGGATCAGATTCCATGTCTGAACTCGAGAGCCCGTTTTAAGGTGACTTGATCAACATATTTCAGATCGCCTCCCATAGGCACCCCTGAGGCAATCCGAGTGACCTTTACGGCGTAGGGTTTAAGCCGCTCAGAGATATATGATGCCGTCGATTCGCCTTCAACGCTTGTCGCAGTGGCAATCACCACTTCCCGGACTTTCCCTGTTCCAACCCGCGCCAGCAGATCTTTGATCCGTATGTCATCCGGACCGATCCCGCACATGGGGGCAAGAACTCCCTGAAGCACATGGTATCTGCCGTAAAAAGCACCGGATTTCTCGATGGCAATCATATCCGCAGGCTGCTCCACGACACACACAATGGTTTCATCCCTTCCGGGATTGCTGCAGATCTGGCAGACTTCCGTATCACTTAAAGAAAAACACAACGAGCATGGTCTCACGTTCTTTTTCATCTCCATAATGCTTTCCGCCAGACTTTCAATCTCCTTCCGCGGAGCGCACAGGATGTGCATGGCCAGTCGTTCGGCGGTCTTTTCACCGATTCCCGGAAGTTTCGAAATATTTCCGATCAGTTTCTTAACCGATTGGGGGTACTGATTCATCTAAACCATCCCCGGAATATTCACTCCGCCGGTAAGCTTCGACATTTCAGAAGATACCATCTCCTGGGATTTGGACAACGCTTCATTGACGGCGGCAAGGATGAGATCCTGAAGCATTTCCACATCGTTGGGATCCACCACTTCTTTTTCAATGGAGATGGATATGATCTGCTGCTTCCCGTTGGCAATGATTTTAACCATTCCGCCTCCTGAGGCGGCCTCCACTGTTCTTTCGGCAAGCTCCTCCTGAAGTTTGAGCATATCCGATTGGAGTCGCTGAGCCTGTTTGAGCATTTTCCCGATACCTTTCATGACCTGCCTCCTACAAGAGTTTGACGTCCACCACCTTGCCTCCGAAAATCCTCACTGCATCGGAAACAAGCGGGTGTTGTACCGCTTTCTGCTTGATACTGTTGATATTGTTCCCCTTTTCCAAAGAACCTTCAGGCTCAGGCGGTTTTCCGACCACAATAATTTCCAGCTCCTTTCCAAAAGCGGCTTTACATGCCTTTGAAAACAGGGATGCGTGTTTTTTCTTGAGAACAGCCTGCAGATCGTATCCGGTTCCATTCACTTCAACTTCCAGGGCCGAATCGGTTTCTCTGACAATCCGGCATTTGCTCAACGAAGCGGCAAGGGAAGGGCTTTTTTCCATGATAATTCGAATCATATCCTTCCATTTGGCATCAAGGGCGGATGAACTCTTCACATGAACCCGCGCATCCGGATCTTTTCCGTATTCCGGCGGTTGATCCTTAACCGACAAGGAATCGATGCCGGCTTTTTTTTCTTCATTCTGCACTTTTTTACCTGGATGTTGAAATATCTCAGTTCTGATGGCATCGAGTCTTTCAATTAGGGATTCGATAGGAAGAGCAGGTTCAAGCCGGGTTGCCTTGATCATCGCCATTTCAAAAGGAATTCTCGGTTGGGAGGCAAATCGGATATTCCCCTCTTCCTCAAACAACAGGTCTGCGATCTGGCTTAAAAAGGTTAACGATACCCCTTGAGCCTGGGATAGAATCTGTTCAACCTCATGGGAGGGAAGGTCCACCAGGTTTTGAAGTCTGCCGGCAATTTTCGCCACCAAAAGATCTCTGAAATGCTCGAGGAGCTCAAAATAAAACCGCTTTAAGTCATACCCTTTTACATACGCCTCTTCGATGAGTGCCAAAACCTGCCGGATCTCCTTTTTTAACACCGCATCGGAGATTTCGAATATCATTTTTCGATCCATGATCCCAAGAAGGGAAAGGACCTGGTCGATATGCACATTTCCTTCTGTACAGGTGATCACCTGATCCAGAAGGCTTAAGGCATCTCTCATGCTTCCGGATGCTTCCCGGGAGATGAGCCGGAGACTTTCAGGATCGATCCGGATTCCTTCCTTTGCACAGATGTCGGCCGCCTGCTTTGAAATGGAGTCGCAGTGGATCCGTCTGAAATCATGCCGCTGGCAACGGGAAAGAATAGTGATCGGAATCTTATGCGCTTCGGTTGTGGCAAAAATGAAAAGAATATGAGGAGGCGGCTCTTCGATGGTTTTTAAAAGGGCGTTAAAGGCTGCCGAACTGAGCATATGGACTTCATCGATGATATAGATCTTATACGGGCTGTGGGCCGGCAGATATTTGACGTTTTCCCTCAATTCCCGGACTTTGTCCACACTGTTGTTGGATGCTCCGTCAATTTCCATGACATCCACGGCATGCCCTGATGTAATCTCCTGACATGACTCACACCGATTGCAGGGGATCGATGTCGGCCCGTTTTTACAATTCATCGCTTTTGCAAGAATTCGAGCTACAGTTGTTTTACCGGTTCCCCTGGGGCCTGAGAAGAGAACTGCATGAGCCAACCGGTTCGAGTTAATGGCATTTTCCAGTGTCTTTGTCACATGCTCCTGGCCTACCACTTCTTGAAACGTCTGAGGCCGGTATTTTCTGGCTAAAACCAGATACGACATGAATCAAACCCTTCTCAAAAAAACCTTTTTGATAAACAGACCGCTCTTTAATTTCCGGATTTTGGTATTGTGGCGGAGAGAGTGGGATTCGAACCCACGGTGCCGCTTTTGGCAGCACACACGATTTCCAGTCGTGCTCCTTCGGCCAGCTCGGACATCTCTCCGTAAGATTGCGCATGGCAACCGAATCGCCTGGCGGAGAGGGTGGGATTCGAACCCACGATCCCACTTTTGGCAGGATACCGCTTTTCGAGAGCGGGGCCTTCAACCTCTCGGCCACCTCTCCGGTGTCACCGGCGCAAATTGAATTTTTTTATTATAATTGTTTCTCATATCATGTCAATGACATCGTGGTTTTTTCAATTCCACGGATTTGTGGTCTCAGTTTCATTTTCACCCAAATCGAGCGTTGTATTAAAATCGCTCACTGTAAATTATTTTCTTGAATAATACGCATCATCCGTTTAGTTTAACGGTTTTAATTTTCAACACAATAAAGGAGCATATTATATGGCAATCGTAACCCCGTTTAGAGGAATCGTTTTTAATCCGTCGAAAATATACGACATCGCAGACGTCATGGCCCCTCCGTTTGATGTGGTTTCCGAAGCAGAAAGACAGGAACTGCACGAGCGGAACCCGTTTAACAGTATTCGGCTGACTCTTGGAAACGCCGACCCTTCAAACCCCGAGGACCACGGCTGGGTGAACCGGTCTGCTCAGTATTTCGACCAATGGTTGAACGCAGGCATTCTGATTCAGGACAATTCGCCGACCCTTTATTTTACGGCCCGCAGCTTTTTTCATAACAACAAGCCGATCACACGCTTTGGATTTATCGCCCTCATCTCCCTGGAGCCTTTTGAGAATCGTGTGGTGTTACCCCATGAAAAAACATTTTCAAACGTTCGATCCCAACGGCTTGCCCTGATTAAAGCCTCTAAAGCCAATTTTTCACCGATTTTCTCCCTCTACTCCGATCCTGAAAACAGCATCCTGGTACGGCTCAAAGCAGCGGTTTTTGATAAGAATCCGGACATCGACTTTGTGGATCATGACAGTCAACGCCACCGCCTGTGGCGCATTACCGAACATGCCGTCCAGGAAACGGTATCCGAGACCCTGAAATCCAAACAGATTTATATCGCAGACGGGCATCACCGATATACGACTGCACTCAATTACCGGGACTGGCTGCATTCTCAAAATCCGGATTTCCCCAAAGACCATCCTGCAAACTTTGTCATGATGTATTTCAGTTGTATGGAAGACCCGGGGGTGATTATTCTTCCCGCACATCGGCTGTTAAGACAGGTTCCGGATTCTATCCGAACAACTCTGATTCCGAAAGCCAGGAAATATTTTGACGTCACGACGCTGCCGTATAAAGGAAAAGAACGGGAAAAAACACTCATTGAATTTGCTTCGCTGTTAAAATCCAACTCGCCAAAAACCGTGATCGGTGTTTACATGCGAGACCACAATGAACTTTACCTCTTAACGCTCAAGCCCAAAACCATGGATCAGCTCTACAAGGATAAAATCCCGGAAGTGCTCCGGAGTATCGACGTAACCGTATTGAACCAGCTTATTTTCATCGACATTCTTGGGTTTGATGAGGATAATGTCGAGAAGGAAAAACTTATCGGATATACCAGCTCCGAAGCGGCGGCGGTTGAATCAGTGGATACCGGAGTCTATGACATCGCGTTTGTGCTGAATCCGACACGACACGAGCAGGTGAAACATATCGCAGACCAGGGGCTGATCATGCCCAGAAAAGCGACTTACTTTTACCCGAAAGTGGGAAGCGGACTGGTCATGAACCGGCTTTCTCCAGAGAGCGCCTGATTTTTTTAGCCTCTTGATCGTGGCCGATCAGAGCGTCAGCATCTCTTGAAGCTCTCTCGAATATCTCCGCTTTTCTTCATAAATAATAAGGGGGGGATCAATAACAATCCCCCTCCTTCCCTCTTTCACCCCTTCAACCAGAACCAGTTTTCCTTTTTCTTCCGGCAGCGAGTGAACTGAACGAAGCCGCTTGGGCTCTATCCGGGAATCCCTCATGGCAGACAGGAGATCGGCAGTCCGTTGTGCCGGATAAATCGTGGCAAATCGCCCGTCGGCTTTGAGCATGCGGTGAGCGACGTTGATCAGGTCACCCAGAGTAATGGCGATTTCATGCCTGGCGATCGCCTTCTGTTCATTCGGATTCACTTTTCCGGAACGGGCCATCCGATACGGAGGATTTGTAACCACCAGATCGGCTGCTCCGCCGATGATCTCCCGGCTTAATAATTTCATATCGAGGTGAAAAATCCGTATCCGTCCCTCCAGATTATTCTCCTTAACATTCCGCTTGGCGAGTCTTGCCAGAACACTCTGAAGCTCCACGCCTGAAATAATAATGCCTGGATTCCGAATCGCCAGGATGAGCGGAATAATTCCGCATCCGGTCCCAAGATCTAAGATCCTGTCGCCGGGTTTGGATTTGATGAAATGAGACAGAATTACGGCATCAACGGCAAATCGATAACCGTGGCGATCCTGTAAAACCTTGATGGCGCCATTAAAAAACGTATCTTCCGTCAAATCACTCATTATCTTCTCGTTCAACCCCCGAAATCGAACCGATTTTGAATTTGATCTCGTCCAAGAGCTCTTCTCCCAAGGCTGCGTTTATTTTTTTTATCAGGTCCTTCTTGAGAAAACGCAGATGCTGCATCCAGGCGGAACTGCTGACATGCACGATCAGCAACCTTCCTTTGAAGGCAGCAGGTCTTGCGTTTTCAGCAATAATACTCCCCACCGCATGATCCCACAGATCCCAGATTTTAACCAATCCCACATCCGGCTCTTTCCGGCATGACTCCAGAATCCGACTGATTACCGTTTTCAGATGAACCGGCTTTGCTTTCATTCTTCTTGCCCCGTCA
>JBFMEI010000117.1:0-6798 GCA_040753295.1 Thermodesulfobacteriota bacterium
TATGGCGCATTCCATCCACTCTTTTGCCAATTGTGTGGGATGCCACATGCCGAAGATCGTTAAAAGTGCCGAGTCCGGGGATCTTCACAGCCATGTATTCAAGACCCTTCTCCCTTCCGAAACATTGCGTGATCCGGCGATTCCCAATTCCTGTCAGACCTGTCACAAGCATAAAAATGAGGATTTAAAGCAGCTTCAGGCAAAATGGGAAGCGCTTTCCAAAATCCCTAAACCGGCAGGGAAGCCGATTGAACCGATACGCTATGCACCGGCAAAATAGATTCAGGGGAGCGGAACATGTCAAGGGTACCCAAAGCAGTCAAAATGTTTATCCTGGCAGCGATTACGGCGGCAGGAGGATCTCTCCTGCTGCCGGCCCTTGTCTCTTCACAGGAAGAGGTGGCTTCCTCCATCCGGCGATACAAAGACAGGGAAGCCAGTACGGGATTTTATGAAGAATACGAAGTCCGGCCGCGTCGATTTACGCCATGGATCGAAATTCCAGGAGTTCATCAGGGAGTTTTTCCTTACAGCCCAAGCGGGGCGAAAGTCCGGGTTAGAACGCGTTTGATTGATTCTCATGAGGGAGTGCCTTTTTACAAGGAGAAGACCTGTGCAACCTGTCATGTCGATCAGGCAAAAGACATTCATACGGTGCGCGCCAACCTTACATGCCGCCAGTGTCACGGGGGTGAACCTATTGCGAGTATCGCATCCTTCACTTCTCCCATGAATCCCATCCGGAAACATGCATATGTCTGCGCCAAATGCCATCCTGGAGCCGGCAGTTCCTATGCCTCCTATGTCGTGCATGAACCTCAGCCCGGCAATGCAGCGACGTTGAAATCATTTCCAGTGCTTGCCTATGCATTCTGGGTTATGCTGGCAATCGCCGTAGGGACATTTGCCATTTTTCTTCCGCATACCATCCTGTGGGGTGTCCGGGAGTTTTTCATGAAACAAGAAAAATGGAAGGCATGAATATGGAAAACAGATTACGAATTCGACGTTTTACAGCGCCCCAAAGGATTTTTCATGTCGGGCTGATGATCTGTTTCCTCATTCAGGGCGCAACAGGCCTTTCCCGGATGTATATGGAAACCGGATGGGGAAAAACAATGGGTTCTCTGTTCGGTGGATATGAGGGCGCTCGTACGGTGCATGTGAGTGTGGGCATTATTATGCTCTGCTGGTTCGGGCTCCATGTTTTGTATGTCCTGCTGAATATAGAGTGGAAGGGATTTCCGAAAAGCCTCATGGGTCCGGATTCGATTTTACCGCAGCCCAGAGACCTACGGGAATTTGTTTCCCATGTCGCCTGGTTGTTTGGAATTCGAAAGCCTCCGGAGATAGACCGGTATGGGTACTGGGAAAAATTTGATTACTGGGCAGTCTTCTGGGGGATGGCGATTATTGGAGTGACGGGCCTGATGATGGCCTTTCCTTTTGCTGCTACGAGAATCGTGCCGGGATGGATGTTAAACGTCGCCTTCTGGATTCACCGCATTGAAGCACTTTTAGCGATGGCGCACGTCTTTATCATCCACTTTTTTCTGGGTCATCTGCGCCCCAGCACATTCCCCATGGATCAGGCCATGTTTGAAGGAAGCGTAGATCTGGAAAAAACACGTCATGAACGGCCGGCATGGATTTCACGGCTTGAAAAAAACGGGGCATTGGAATCCATGCTGACCGCGGAAGCAGGACCCAATTTGAAATTGATATATTATGTGTTTGGGTATGCCGCGATGCTTGCCGGTATTATCCTGCTGATCGGAGGCATTTTTAATGCATTTCAGATCACCTGGTAAAACCGACATGAAGTTCGAACGTTAAAATCATAATCCTGTTTTTAAAGCCATTCCGTTGGAATGTGCCTTCCATCCAATCGCAACAAGCCTCCCAATTTGAAATTAAGTCAAACCTAAATTGAGCGTTTTAAATAATGACATCATTATTCCATGACCGATGTAACCTGTTTGGAATTTTTAAGCGATGGATTATGGTTGCATACGTTTGTATTTCTTTTATAAATTCTTTTGGCATTATTTGAAACGCTTAATTTAGGTTAAATCTATTTACAGGAGTTGAATCCAATGAGACTCGGCGGCCCTCTTTTTACGGATCTGTATGAACTCACGATGGCGGCAAGCTACCACTCCTTGAAGATGACTTCGGATGCGACGTTTTCCCTTTTTATCCGGAATTATCCCCCAAAACGGAACTATTTTGTGGCCGCTGGTCTCGAGGGACTCCTCAGGGGATTGGAAGAATATCGATTTATTCCTGAAGAGCTCGATTTTCTCTCATCAACCGGCCTTTTTGATGATGATTTTTTAGACTATCTGAGAGGTTTTAAATTTTCCGGAAAGATTCATGCCCTGAAAGAAGGGACAATTTTTTTTATTGATGAACCGATCCTGGAGGTGAATGCTCCCATCATCGAAGCCCAACTCCTTGAAACATTGATTCTGAACACGATCGGATTCCAGACATTGATTGCCTCAAAGGCAGCCCGATGTGTCGAGGCGGCTCAAGGGAGGCCGTTAATCGATTTTTCATCCCGAAGGACTCAGGGTATGGATGCCGCGCTTAAAGTGGCCAGAAGCGCTTACCTTGTGGGTTTTGAGGGAACAAGCAATGTGCTTGCAGGTAAAACATACGGAATTCCTTCATCCGGAACCATGGCCCATTCTTTTGTGATGGCGTTTGATGATGAGAAGGATGCATTTGTCGCATTCTCAGAGCAGTTTAAAAAACATTCCATATTCCTGATTGACACGTATGATACCGTAACAGGGGCGAAAAAAGCTGCTGACGTCGCGGTTCAGATGAAACAGAACGGGAATTCATTGATCGGTGTGCGTCTCGACAGTGGTGATTTTGTCAAATTGAGCAACCAGGTTCGGCGGATATTAGACGATGCCGGGTTGAGTCAGGTCAAAATTTTTGCCACCGGAAGCTTTGACGAATATAGAATCGAAAAGGTTCTTTCAAAAGGCGCCCAAATCGATGCATTCGGCGTTGGAACCAGGATGGGCGTTTCATCAGATGCTCCATATGTCGACATAGTCTACAAAATGGTCCGCTTTCGCGGTCGGGACGTTCGAAAGCTGAGCCCCCATAAAAAGACCCTTGCCGGGGAAAAGCAGATCTTTCGAAGAAAAGACAGGTTCGGATTCTTCAAGGAAGATATTCTCGGACTCAGGGATGACCGGGTTAACGGGACACGGAAACTTCTGAAAAAAGTGATGGAGAGCGGCAAGGTCATCATCCCTTATCCCTCCCTTGCCCAGTTGCGGAAACATTTCAACCGGGAAAGATCACAACTTCCCGCTGAATTTCGTTCCCTTTCGAAACGAGCCGTCTATCCGGTTAAAATCAGCCCTCGCCTTTGCCGACTTCAGGGAATGGAGTCAACGAAAAATCATTAAGAGGTTTGATTTTAAACCTTCAGCGGATGGTGAAGAGATGGGTTCTGAGATTCCCGCCTTTCTTTTTCATGCCGAGTTTCCGTCGGATATGGTTTCGATGGGCATCAATGGTTCTTTTGGAGAGACCGAAAATGACCGAAATCTCACGGGTCGATTTCCCCTGTTTGATCAAGTTGGCAATTTCGACTTCCTTGGGGGTTAAATTGATATATCGGGTCGAAAGCGCATGGCTGAATGGAGAGAGGATCTCTTTCAATCCGGTATCAATAATTTCAACAAAAATTTCCTGATCGGAATCGAGGTGGGTGTTTTTCAATTTCTCAACATAGGGGAGGACCAGCCTTCGGACATTCAGTTGGACTTTTTCTTCAAGTTCGTTCCGGTCTTCCTCCCTTTTTTTGATGATATTTTTCAGAGCTTCGTTGGCGTCTTCAAGGTTTAAGGTTTTGATTTTCAATTCTTCGGTCCGTTTCTCAACCATCCGCTCGAGTTTGTTTTTTTCTTTTCGGAGAGTTTCTTCCATCTCTTTTCGAACGGTCAGATCTTCATAGGTTATGAATTGTCTTTTGTTTTCAAGAGAGACCGGGCAAATAACGATATGGCGGATTTCTCCATTCTTGCAAGTGATCTTAAATTCCCGGTTTCGGGTCTCATAAGCTTTTGAGTGTTTCAGATCCTCTTGCCATGCTGATATGGCTTTTTTTCGGATTTCCGGATCGGGGAATGCTTTTCGAAACCACTCCCGGCCTGATGGAATATCCTCCAGCGTGTATCCGAAGACCTCGATGAATTTTTCGTTCAGATAGCTGTAACTGCCGTCGGATTCCACAATTGAAATCGGGAATGGAGATAATTTTGCAATCTGCTGAAATCGGATTTCGCTTTCTTTTAATTTTTTTTCAATCTGAATCCGGTATAACGCAATTTCAATAACTGCTTTAACCTGATGATCGCTTATGGGTTTCAAGATATAACCCAGAGGTTCAACAGGTTTTGCTTTGATAATCCATTTCTCGTCTGTGTGTCCTGTGATGAAAATGGATGGGATGTGAAACGTATTTTTAATGGCTTCGGCAGCTTCGATTCCGTCCATCTCACCCGGCAAAACAATATCCATAAGAATAAGATCCGGAGTGCCTGCCTCAGCCATGGATATGGCTTCTTTTCCGGTTGTCGCTCTTCCTAACACTTCAAACCCCATGGACTTGAGGGACTCCTCAAGCTGGAGTCCGGCCACAGCATCATCTTCAACGATCATTAGTTTTGCCAATTTCTTTTAACTCCTTTTAAAGTTCGAGTCGTTTGCTGAATTTTGAAATCGACTGTGGACACCTCGGTTTGAATCAACTACCGGATTATTTTATCGATCACCTGAATACTGCGTTTTAAATAATTGCAAAAGAATATATCAAAAAAAATACAGAGGCATCTTCAGCAAACTCAATAATCGCTCAATTCGGGCATCGGTAGTCGATAGCATTCTCAAAGGAAAATATCAAGTTTTTCCTGAAGCTTTTGTTAAAGCCGGTTTTTATCTGAAATCCCTCGAATCCCTGACTTTACTTTCAACTTATAATCTGATACCTGAATCCTGCAAGGTTCAGTTAATAATGACTCTGGAAAGCGGATTTAAAAAAGTGAAAAAAATCGGTTTGGTTGTCAAAACAGATCCAAAAGCACAGGAAAAAGCAAACCGGCTTGAATCCTGGCTCAGATCAAAAAAAACCAGGATAATCCGCAGGACGCCGGACTTTTCATACCGCGTTCCCTCTACAAAGAGGCGAAAATATGTTCCAGAAGACGTTTTCTGTGTGATTGTGTTGGGAGGAGACGGAACATTTTTAAGTGCGGTCAATTGGATCGGAGAACAAAATATTCCTATTCTCGGCGTCAAGTTCGGAGATGTGGGGTTTTTAGCAGAAACGGCAGAGGAGAATCTGTTCCATGCTGCGGAGATGATCCTTAAAGAAAATTTTACCCTTACCACCCGGATGCGACTTCAGGTCGATATCAAACGGAATCACCGAAGCCTTGTCCATGAGACTGTTTTAAACGATGTCGTGGTTAATAAAGGAGCGCTTGCCAGACTCGCTCATATTAAAACGTTTATTGACGATGCGTATTTGACGACCTACTCGGCAGACGGACTTATTATCTCTTCTCCAACCGGATCGACGGCATATTCCCTGGCAGCCGGCGGACCGATTATTCATCCGGATGTTCCGGCGATTATCCTGACGCCTATCTGTCCCTTCACATTGACAAATCGACCTCTCATTATTCCGGATTCTTCAAAAATTGAGATTCAGTTGGGGAAAAAAGGATCTGACATCATGCTGACCTTTGACGGGCAGGCCGGAATTAAGATCAAAGAACAGGATAGAGTGACGGTTCGCAAAAGCGACCATCCTCTTTCCCTGATCACCTTGCCCGGACATCAGTATTATGATGTGTTGAAGACAAAACTCCGGTGGAGCGGCGGAAGGATTTAGTCCTGGTGAATCCTTGGTATCAAACGCCTATTGAGCGCACGATAATGAAGGCGTCCGCTCTTGATGTTTATTTTATTTCAAACCGGTTTCCATCGAAATCTTTGATAAAATAGATCGAGGAACCGTCCGCTTTCCGGATTTCCAGAATTTCCAGATTCAACCGGCGACATTTTTCGAAAAATCGATTCCGATCAGGAACTTGAATGCAGATATGGTCGACTCTTGCGGATACATTTTCCGGATGCTGGGGGCTGATGAAGAGCTCGAACTGAGTATTCTCATCACCATAATTGATAATCAGAAGCGGTGAATCGATCCCGAATATCTTTTTGGCAAGATCGGCAGAAACTTTTCTTGATCCGATTTTTTTCAATCCCAGAAGATCGCGGTAGAAGAGATCTCCATTTTCTTCACTCGAAGACGCCATTCCGATATGTTTGATTTCCATAATTGGAATTTTCCGAGGCTCTTGAGATTAACGGGGGAACGCGCCGGGATTCCCTGCATCAACCGGTAGAGAAGCTCCGGTAGTCGGTGTTAATTCACTGGCGAAAAAGACAACCGCGTTTCCCACATGTTCGGCAAGGACCCTGACTTTCAGAAGACTTCTTTGGCAGTAATAGTCCTGCAATTGATCCGGGGTGAGCCCTCTCGATTTCATCCGATCCGGACCGATAAGTTTCCATAATCCTGAACAGACTTTTTCGTCACCGAATACCGCATCGGGATTAACCATGTTGACTCGAACTCCAAGCTCTGCCAATTCCATGGCTGCAATCTTTGAAATCTGATGCGCCCCGGCTTTTGAAGCGCTGTATGCGCCAAATGCCGCACCGGGTTCAAAGACATTTTTTGAGCTGATGACCACAATA
>JBFMEI010000118.1:0-6757 GCA_040753295.1 Thermodesulfobacteriota bacterium
ATTCTGGCCCTGGCGATTCTCCTGATTACTCGCAGGCTGATCAGTCCCTTGAGAATGCTCATGGAAGGAACCGAGCGGATCGGGAAAGGGGATCTGGATTTTCGAATTCATGTAAGAACTCAGGATGAGGTCGGCCGTCTTGGAAAAATGTTTAACCTGATGACGGATCGCCTTTCTCAGAACCTCGATATTCTTAAGAAAAGTGAAAAAAAATTTCGGGCGTTGATTGAAAATGCATCCGACATTATCGTGGTTTTGGATCAAGACGGGATGATCGGATATGAAAGCCCTTCGGTTGAACGGATTATCGGATATCATCCAAAGGAACTGGAAGGAAAATCCTTTTTTGAATATGTCCACCCGGAGGATCTCGGTTCAATTCGAAATGCTTTTTCCGGAATGGTCAAACGTCGGGGGATTTCCCCGGCCATTGAAATGAGATTCAGATGTAAGGACGGATCTTGGCGGCCCTTGGAGGGAACTGCAAATAATCTGTTGGATGATCCGACCATTGGGAAGATTATCGTCAACGCCAGGGATATTACCCAGCGAAAAAAAGCCGAATCGGCGTTGATCCAGAGCGAGAAAAAATATCGGATTCTATTTGAGACCTTTCCCGATGCCATTGCAGCAATCGATGGAAATCGAATTGTCGATGCAAATCAGAATTTTTCACAGACATTCAATGAGAATCTGGAAACAATTGCCGAAAAAAAACTGGACCAGGTGGTATTTCCCGGAGAACCGGATCGAAGGGTATTCAATCTTGATTCCGATGCCATCCGCAGGATTATTGAGGGGAGCCCCTTATCTTTTGAATGGACAACCCGAAGTAAAGACGGCAGTCTGATTGAGACGGAAATCCGGATAAGCCGATTCGAATGGAACGATAAATACTTCATGCATGTGATTATCAGAGACATAACAGAGAAAAAGTATTTGGAAACCCTTTACCGGGAAAAACTCTCTGCTGAAGCGGCCAATCGAGCCAAAAGCGAATTTCTTGCCAATATGAGCCATGAAATCCGGACTCCGATGAATGCCATATCCGGTATGGTGAATCTGCTGCTGAAAACCGAACTTAACCAAAAGCAACAAAAGTATCTGAAAAGCATCCATAAGTCGGCGAACACGCTTCTGGGGATTATCAGCGATATTCTTGACTTTTCCAAGATTGAGGAAGGAAAACTGGAGCTTGAGCACGTTGAATTCGATCTGGAGGAAGTCGTGAATCATTTAATGGACATGTTTGCCGGAAAAGCCGATGAAAAAGGGCTTGAATTGATATCCATTTTTTCAAAAGATGTTCCTGCAGGCTATATCGGTGATCCGCTGCGGCTGGAGCAGGTGTTGATCAATATGATCGGCAACGCAATTAAGTTTACCGATTCGGGAGAGATCGTCATTGAGGTGTCTCTCCTGGAGAGAGAGGAGACCCGGGCTCGGCTTCTCTTTACCGTGAAAGATACCGGAATCGGAATTCCGGATGAAAAAATGGGGATTCTTTTTAATCCCTTCACCCAGGGGGATGGGTCCTATACTCGAAAGTACGGCGGAACAGGGCTCGGATTGACAATCTGCAAGAGACTTGTTTCCATGATGAACGGAGAAATCACCGTTGCGAGCAAGGAAGGAGAAGGAGCAGAATTTTTATTTACCGTGGATCTGGAAGTCCGATCGGAAGAAAAATCCGAGGAGCTCGAAATCACGAACAGAACCGCTGGAAGCAGAGCCCTTGTCGTTCATCCGAGTCCTTCGTTTCAACGGATGATTCAGCATATACTCGAATCGATCGGAATTACGGTTATTCAGGCTTTTTCATTGAAAACAGCGCGATCCATATTGGAGTCAATATCTCTGGAGTCTGATCCGATTCAGCTTTTCTTTATCGATCTTTCTTTATCTGAAGGATCTGGGGCGGATCTCATCTGTGAAATCAGAGGTCATGACCGGCTGAAGGATGCCGGCTTGATCCTCTTTGCTCCGCATGGTCAGGAAGAGATTTTAAACAGATTATATGGAGATCAAATCGATGGCATCATCGCGAAGCCGGTTCAGAAAAAGTCGATTATTGATCGTTTGGAGAAGCGGTATGGATTAATCGGGAAGACGAAGAAAGCCAATGCGGGAGATCGAAGGAAAACCCCGCGATCCTTGCCTGCAGTTGAGGGGATTCGAGTGCTTCTGGCCGAAGACAATCAAATCAATAAGGAGGTGGCTCTCGAGATACTTGAAGGGTTGAAAATAGACGTCGATGCAGTTAATAACGGAGCTGAAGCGGTTTTGGCTGTTGATCATTTCAAATATGATATAATTCTCATGGATCTCCAGATGCCGGTCATGGATGGTCTGGATGCGACCCGTAAAATCCGGCAAAATTCCAAATATCGAAATCTTCCCATTATCGCGTTGACTGCCCACACCCTGAACACGGAATATGAAAAGTGCTTTTCAGCAGGGATGAGCGACTATATTCCTAAACCCGTTGATCCGGATTTACTGCTCGATGTCATAGTCAAATGGATAGGAAAGAATGGAAGAATGGAGTCGAATATGAAAAATCCGGATATTTCCGATAACGCGATCTCTGTTCTTGATGTTAAAGAAGGGCTCGAGCGCATCAGCGGGAAAAGAGAATTATTTGAACGGATGATGCGGCTCTTTGTCAAGATGTATGAGGATTCACCGGTTGCGATTGCGGAAATGCTTAATCGCGGAGATTATGAAAACGCGGCGAAACTCTGTCACTCCGTCAAAGGGGCGGCAGGAACCATTTCAGCCAAAAGGCTTCAGCAAGCGGCTGCCGTTCTTGAAAAGGAAATTAAAAAAAATCCGGAATCCAAAGGGTTAATCGATCTGAACCCATTTAAAGTCGAATTGGGTTTACTTATAGACGAGATTCAATCCCAGCTCAGCGCCTGGACTGTTGAGCATTCTCCTTGATTCCATTCGAGAAATACACCTTATTCTTTACAAAGGCTTTCTGTCGCGAAATTCCCGATTGACAGCGCAAACAATTTTAGATAGCGGATTCTTACCAGTTCAAACAAGACCGTCGGATTCGGATAAGGAATAGATTCAACCATGAAAGGGAGTCAGGCTATTGTCAGAATGCTTTGCGAGGCCGGGGTGGATACTCTTTTCGGTCTCTGCGGGGATACGAGCCTCCCTTTTTACGAAGCGCTTGCCGGTTTTCAAGATTCCATTCGCCATGTCCTGACCCGGGACGAGCGCTCCGCTTCATTCATGGCGGATGCGTATGCCCGTTTCAGTGGAAAGACAGGAATGTGTGAAGGACCCAGCGGCGGAGGTGCCCTTTATATTCTTCCGGGAGTTGCCGAGGCAAACCAGTCCTCAGTACCGCTGGTTTGCATCACCTCGGATATCGATATCGGACAGCGGGAACGCGGCACCCTTACCGAGCTGGATCAGGATGCATTATTCAGGCCGATCACCAGATGGACGCGGACCCCTGCGAGCGGCAAAGAACTTCCCTGGGTCGTCCGGGAAGCCTTTCGAAGAGCCGTGTCCGGAAGCCTCGGTGCCGTGCACATCGGCCTCCCCTTAAGCGTCCAAGGGTCCGAGGTTTCAGACGGTGATGTCGTTATTGATCCCGGCCTCGGCCGCTACCCTGTCCACCGCAGTGCACCCGAACCGGATGCCGTAAAGCGCATCGCATCTCTTCTGGTTGAAAGCCGGCGTCCGGTCGTTGTTGCCGGTGCCGGAGTTATCCGTTCCGAAGCGTGGCCTGAACTGAAAACGCTGATTGAAATGCTCGGATGTCCGGTTGCGACCTCCATCAGCGGAAAAGGGGCAATCGCAGAAACCCATCCTTTGAGCCTGGGGGTCATCGGCAGCAACGGCGGACTCCCTTTCCGCCATGATTTCCTTCACCGGGCGGACCTGATTTTTTACGTCGGTTGTCATGCCGGATCGGTGACTACCCTCAAATGGACACTGCCGCCGGATAACACAAAGAAAATAATACAGCTCGATGTGGATCCTTCGCGGATCGGCGTCAACTACCGTGTCGAAGCCGGGATCGTCGCCGATGCCAAGCTGGGGATTTCTGCCGTATCCGAAACCGTGGCCGATCTTCTGGGAGGAGGGGTCGCGGATAAAATCGACCCGAATCGCATTGCGGAAACACGGGATGCATATTTCAATACCATGGACGCATTCACCTCCGATGCGGTACCGATCCGGCCCGAACGGTTTGTTGCGGAATTTTCGAAGGCACTTCCTGAAGATGCCCTTGTCATTGCCGATCCGGGGACGCCGACCCCCTACCTTGCCGCTTATTATCGACTTCCGAAAGCCGGAAGACGATTTGTCGCACCCCGGGCTCACGGTGCCCTGGGATACGCGCTCCCGGCGGTTGTCGGAGCCTATTTTGCCGCGCCTGAAAAGAAAGTGGTGGGGGTCATGGGTGACGGCAGTTTCGGAATATCCGCCGGCGAACTCGAAACGATTTCCCGGTTGCATCTTCCGGTAATGCTGATCGTCCTTTCCAATGCTTCTTTCGGATGGGTCAAGGCCGGCCAGAAAGCCATGGGATCTCCCTTTTTCGGCGTCGATTTCTCCCGAACGGATCATGCGGCAGTGGCCCGGGCATTCGGGTTGGAAGCGATGCGCATCGATGCTCCGGACGAACTGGGGGCCGCTCTGGAAAAGGGGTTGAAATCCCGAAAACCGATTCTGATCGACGTGATCACCCAGCCTCTTGAGGAGGCGCAGGCACCGGTTTCCAAATGGGTTGCCTGAAATGCCGTACGACATTATGAAAAAAGTAACAGTCGGCGTCCTGATGCTTGATCACAACCTCACGCGGCCTCCGGGAGACCCCGGAAATGCGGCGACATTTCCGTTTCCTGTGATTCATGCAACCGTTTCAGGCGTCTCCTTGCAGCGCCTGCTTGATAAAGATCCCGGGATCCTGGATCCGTTGACACATGCCGCTCAAAAACTTGAAGAATCAGGAGTTGCCGTCGTCACCAGCGGTTGCGGTTTTTTCATTTATTTTCAGCAATTTTTGAGCAGTCGTCTTCATGTTCCGGTGATTCTCTCCAGCCTTCTTCAAATCCCCTTGATCCAACAATCGATAGGACCCGATAGGCGAATCGGCGTTCTCACGGCCCACTCCGGACGTCTGACACGGGAGCACCTGCTGTTGGCCGGCATGGATCCGCACATTCCGGTCAAGACAGCCGGCCTGGAAAACGAGCCGCATTTTAAACAGGGCATTCTCACGAACAAGGGCTCCTACAGTTTTAATAGAATTCAGGACGAGGTGGTGGCCAAAGCCAGAACCCTGGTCGAGGTCAGCGATGGAGGGCCTCCTGTCGGCGCCATCCTGATGGAATGCACCAATCTCCCTCCTTTTGCCGCGGTTGTTCAGGAAACGCTGGGGCTTCCGGTTTTTGACATCACGACCCTGATCCACTCTTTTTACAGCGCCCTGACCCGAACCCGGTTTTATTGACATCCCATTCTTGGAGGTGCTATCAATCAATTGATATCGATTAAAGGGTGTGTCCTCTTCCCTTCGGATTCCAGGAGCAATAAAAAGAGGCCGAAGCGATGGGGTAAACGGTTTTTCAACAGCATGTATCAAGAAAGGAGAACGGTTATGCGAAAAGCAATCTGGATTCTTGGGGCAATTCTCGGCTGCTGCATTGTGGCAGCCGGATCGGTGTCGGCCAAACAGACAACCTTGACGTTCACGGCCGGAAGTGCCGGCGGCGGGTGGTATGCCATTGCCGGTGGGCTGGCACCCATAATTCAGGAGTACGACCCTGAACTGATCGTGAAAGTCGTGCCTGGAGGAGGGGTACAAAATCCGGCTCTGGTATCGGAAGGAAAAATGGAACTGGGATTCGGCCTTCCTTTCATGAATGCCGCGGCGTTCCAGGGGATGGATCCTTTTCAAAAACCCCTCAAAAACCTGCGGGCCCTTGTAGGCGGCATGGTGATGAACTATTTTCATTTTTACGTCGGGGAAGAAGTTCCTGTCAATACCATGGATGAGATTTTCGGACAGAAGAAAAAGCTGAGACTGGCCGTCACCCAGCCCGGCAGTTCCGATGTATGGGTCTTCGAAAGAATCCTGGAAGCCTATAAAACCAATATCAAGGATCTTGAAAAAGTCGGTTTCCAGTTTGCACGGGGCAATTACGCTTTTCAGGCCAACCAGTTCAAGGATAAAAATGCCGACGGCGTTTTTACCTTCCTTTCCCTTCCGGGTGCCGCCGTGATCGAAGCCTCTGTGGGCAGAACCCTTAAACTCATCGACTTTTCGGATACCGCATTAAAATATCTGGATCAATACGGGATTGTTGCCGCCGATATCCCTGCGGGAACCTACCCCAAGGCTTCCAATAATACCAAAGCCATTAAAACCGCAGGGGCCGGTAGCGTTATCACGGTTGCAGCCGAAATGTCCGATGATATCGCCTACCGGATCACCAAGGCTTTCAACGAAAGCCTTGTAAAAGTCCGCAAGGTCCATGCCGCCCTGGAACCGTACACCGTGGAACAGGGGATTACCGGCTGCGGTGTACCGCTGCATCCCGGCGCCGTCAAGTATTATAAGGAAAAGGGGATCCTGAAGTAGTTATTGCAACGATCCGTTACTCGTTGATCATTCAGAGTTGATGTTGTCGCTCTTAACGGATCCTTTACGGGGGTGACCTCCTTGAGCGTCACCCCCTTTTTATCGAAAGAATCTCCCCATGAGGAAACTTGGCCGCGGGTGGAT
>JBFMEI010000119.1:0-6735 GCA_040753295.1 Thermodesulfobacteriota bacterium
TTTTCTATGGGGTCTCATGAAAGGCCGGATTTTAAAAATTTTAAAGGAAAAAGAGAGCGTCATTTCCGGAGAAACGATCGGATCGCGCCTGGGAATTTCGAGAGTATCGGTTTTTAAACATATTCAGAATCTCCGTGAATATGGATATGAAATCCTGTCGACACCGTCCGGATACCGGTTTATCGGTGAACCGGACATTCTCCTTCCCTGGGGATTTCCCGGCCGGGTAGATCAAATCCACTATTTCCAGAAACTCCCCTCCACCATGGATGTCGCCCGGGAGCTGGCCCGGAACAATTGCCCTCATTTTACGGTTGTCATTGCCGAAACTCAGACCCAGGGAAGAGGAAGGCTGAAGCGCATATGGCACTCGTCAAAAGGCGGTCTCTTTTTTACCATCGTCCTTCGCCCTGATCTGCCGCTCACCAAAAGCTTTCAGATCAATCTTGCCGCCTCGCTTATTCTGGCAAAAACACTTTGCAGTAAATTCGGGATCGAAGCCAGACTCAAATGGCCTAACGACATTTTGATCAATGGAAAAAAAGTTGCGGGAATGCTCTCCGAGATCCAGGGGGAAGCGGAATCCCTGACCTATATCAACGTCGGACTCGGAATCAACGTCAATAACGACATCTCGCCTCTTGAGGATCTCGCTGTTTCCATCAAATCCCTGTTGGGCAGGTCCATCTCCAGGCAGAAACTCCTTTCCGAATATCTCGATGCTCTGGAAAACCGGTTGAATGAGGGAAGATTCGACCGGATCATCACCGAATGGAAAGCCCTTTCCGCCACCATCAGCAAACCGGTCCGGATCGAAACACTCCGGGAAACAACAAAAGGGATCGCCGAAGACATCGATGAAGACGGAGCCCTTATTCTCAGGCTTAAAAACGGTTCGACAAAACGGATTCTTTATGGAGACTGTTTTCACCGCTGAACCATACCCACGGCAGGACAACTGAAATGAAACCGCTTTCTCCATTTAAAATGATGATTTATGCATCTCTCTGCGCGGCATTGACTGCGGCAGGAGCGCTTATCGCAATCCCTGTGGGGCCGGTCCCCATTGTTCTTCAAAATTTTTTCGTCATGATCACCGGCCTTCTTCTCGGCAGCCGATGGGGGCTTGCGAGTGTCGGAATCTATCTTTTGGCCGGAGTTATGGGATTTCCGGTCTTTGCCGGAGGGACCGGCGGGATCGGACGGATCATGGGGCCGACCGGAGGATATCTGATCGGATACCTCCCGGCCGTATGGCTTATCGGGTGGATCAGCCATAGACCCAAACCTGCCCCCCTCTTTGACCTGATCGCCATGCTGTGCGGATCCCTGATCATATACCTGTTCGGTCTATCCTGGTTGAAACTGATTACCGGAATGAATCTCTGGAAATCTCTTGCAGTCGGGATGATCCCCTTTCTTCCCGGAGATGCCGTAAAGATTGCCGCTGCCCTGGCTGTGGTTCCGATAGTCAGAAGAACCATCGGAGAGCTCCCGCCCACAGGACACTGATTTATGACAAATCGAATATTCTAAATCCGGTGCATATCATCAAAATCCAAAACCTGAGCCATCGTTTTTCCGGCGGATCCCTCGGCCTGGATAACGTTAACCTGAACATCCGGGAAGGGAGTTTTACGGTCATTACCGGTGAAAACGGCTCCGGAAAAACAACCCTCTTGAAGCATCTGAACGGACTTCTTCTTCCCACCTCAGGAAGCGTGACAATCGCCGGAAAATCCGTTTCGACCAATCTTATCGAATCCAGGCAGCTTGTGGGATTTGTTTTTCAGAATCCGGATCTTCAAATCATCGGAGAGACGGTATTTGAAGATGTGGCTTTCGGGCCCAGAAACCTTTGCCTTCACCCTCAAGAAGTCCAGAGACGTGTTCATGAAGCCCTTTCGGATCTCAATCTCCTGGCCATGGCCGACCGGCGTCCCCATCTTCTTTCCGGAGGAGAAAAGCGGCGTCTGGCCATTGCCGGAGTTCTCGCCATGAACCCCAGAGTTCTGGCTCTCGATGAACCTTTTTCAAGCCTGGATTATCCGGGGTTCAAGCAAGTTCTGGAACAGATCCTGGCTCTTCACCGGAAAAGGCATACCATCGTTCTGACCAGCCACGATATTGAAAAAGTTGCAGTCCACGCCGAACATCTTGTCATCATGAAAAACGGGAAGGTCGCCCTGGAAGGACCGCCGGATCATGTCATTCCGGAATTGGAACACTTCGGAGTACGAAAACCGTGTCCCAGCCGATGGGGAAAGCCTCTTGAGTCATGGCTCACCTGACCGGTTTTTCCTATTATCACGGAAATACCCTTCTTCACCGGATCGATATCCGGATTAAACTTCTCTCCTTTATTCTGCTGACCCTTACGACTCTGGCTGCAGACACCCCCGGACTTCTTCTGATCAGCAGCATGGCATCAGCAGCCCTTGTCATTCTCAAAGACCGCATCTTCCGGATTTTTTATGAATTAAGATTTTTTATGATTTTCCTTATTTTTATTTTCATCATTCAGAGCATTTCCACGCCGGGATCCTCTCTTTTTCAACATCGCCTGATTCCGTTCACATGGGAAGGAATTGATCTGGGAAGCCGGCTTATCTGGAGAATGCTTCTCATCGTCCTGTTTTCAATGGTCCTGGTATCGACCTCAACCGCGTCGGAAACCAAAGAAGCCCTGAAACGATTTTTCAGACCCGTCCCGTTTATTCCTGAAGAACGTCTTGCCATGATGATCACACTCATGATCCGTTTTATCCCGGTTATCTTGGAACAGATTCACGAAATACAGGATGCACAAAGAGCGCGATGCGTTGAAAAGAAAAAGAACCCTTTTTATCGCATCAAATACCTGGCGATTCCGCTCTTTCGCGAATTGTTTGAATCCGCAGGCGAACTTTCTGAAGCACTCGAATCCCGTTGTTTTAGCGAAAAAAGCACCCCGATCACTCTTTCGTCGAGTCGAATCGACTGGTTAATCCTGGCATTTGTTCTATCCGGATGCCTTGTTATCCTTCTTCCTTGAGAATCTTGACTATGTTGCGCTATATAAGGCATGATAAGATCATCCATTCAGAGAGGAGTGCCGGCTGTGAAAATATTGATCATCGGGGCAGGAGAAGTCGGATCCAACGTCGCTAACCGGCTGGCTCACGAGAACAAAGATGTTGTGATCATCGACAAGGATGCGGAAGCGCTTCGCCGGATCGCCGACAATATTGATGTTCAGGTGATGGTCGGGTCCGGGCACAGTCCGCTCATTCTGGAAGAAGCCGGTATTAAAGAAGCAGAGTTGCTCCTTGCCGTCACGGACAAAGACGAAACAAACCTGGTCGCCTGCATGGCTGCCGATATCATTTCTCCGGCTACAAAAAAACTGGCGAGGGTTAGAAACGCGGATTTCGACGAATTCCATCTGGCGCTCAAGGAAAAACCCCCTCACATCGACACCGTAATCAATCCTGAAATCGAATTGGTTAAAACCATTACCATGCTCATGGATGTCCCCGGCGCCGCAGATGTGGGAGAGCTTGGAGATGGCCGAATCCGGTTTATTGGAATAAAAATGGAGAAAGGGAGCCGACTGGCAGGAGCCGCACTTTCATCTCTTTCTTCAATTATCGGAAAACAGCGACTCTTGATTGCGGCGATCATTCGAAACGACGAACTGATCATTCCTAAAGGAAGGGACGTTCTTTTACCGGAAGATCTGGTCTATTTTGTGAGCGAGCAGGAAAAACTCCGTGAAACACTTGAGATCTTCGATAAAAATGAAGCGCCACTGAAACGCGCCTTGATTGTCGGCGGAGGCCGTATCGGGCTGAGACTGGCAAGAAACCTGGAAGAAAAATCAATCTACACCAAAATCATCGAAAAAGATCCGGAACGGTGCAAGCTCCTCGCCGACAGGCTCAACAAAACGGTCATTCTCAACGGAGATGGTTCCGATCAGGAGCTTCTCCAGGAAGAAAACATCAAAGAGATGGATGTCGTCATTACGTTGACCAGCGACGAAGAGACCAATATCCTGGTTTCATTGCTGGCCAAGCAGATGGGGGTGCGAAAAAATATTACCCGGATAAATAAATTCAGTTACTTTACCATCATGTCCGCCATCGGGATCGACCAGGTCGTCAGCACCCGGCTCTCTGCCATCGATTCCATTCTTCGACATATCCGGCGCGGAAAAGTCCTTTCCGCAAGATCAATCAAAGGGGAGCGGGCGGAAATCATGGAGGCGGTCGCGCTGGATACCTCCGAAATCGTCGGAAATCCCCTTAAAAACATTTCATTTCCAATCGGTTCCATTGTCATCGGAATTGTTCGGGGGGACAATCAATTCATCATCCCCACCGGAGATAGCATCATCCAGCCCGGTGATCGAATCATCATCCTTGCAGACCGGAAAGCCATTCCAAAAGTCGAAAAAATCCTGACCGTCAAGCTGGAGTTTTTCTAAATGCGCTGGCGGGATACTCTCTACGTCGTCGGGAATCTGACTCTCTTTTTCGCTGTCATGATGATCTTTCCCATTGCCGTAAGCCTGATTTATAAGGATGACAGCCTGATCTCTTTCATCCAGTCCTTTGTTATTACAATCAGTGTCGGATTGGCCCTGAATCGAATCTGCCGGGGAAATATTGCAGAAGTGATCAGCCAGCGGGAAGGGATGGCCATTGTCTCTATCGGATGGATTTCCATTAGCCTGTTCGGTGCGCTTCCCTTTTATTTTGATAGTCATTTTTCAACGTTTGTGGATGCATTTTTCGAATCGGTTTCAGGATTTACAACCACCGGCTCTTCCATTCTCGTCAATATTGAGGTGGTGTCAAAAAGTCTTCTGTTTTGGCGAAGCTTTATTCAATGGATGGGGGGAATGGGGATCATCGTGCTCTCTATCGCCATTCTCCCTTTTCTGGGCGTGGGTGGTATGCAGCTCTATAAAGCGGAAGTCCCTTCTCCCGTCCCGGATAAACTCAAACCCAGAATTCGGGACACGGCAATGGTGTTATGGAAAGTCTATCTGCTGATGACCCTGGCCCAGATCTTTCTTCTCATCCTGGGCGGCATGACGCTCTTTGACGCGACCTGCCATACATTTACGACCATGCCCACCGGCGGTTTTTCACCCAAAAACGCCTCCATCGCCCACTATAACAGTCTCTTTATCGATATGGTCATCATCCTTTTCATGCTTCTTGCAGGCATCAATTTTTCACTGCATTATAAATTCTTAAAAGGGGAATCGCTGGCGTTCTGGAAAGATTCGGAATGCCGGTTTTTTATCGGGCTTGTAGGTATTCTGATTCTGGTGGTGAGCGTAAATATCTATGGTTCGGTCTATGATTCAGCCGGCCGGGCCCTAAGATATGGTGCATTTCAGGTCGCTTCCATCATCACCACAAGGGGTTATGTAACTGCCGATTGGGAAAAGTGGCCGGCCATGTCCCAGTTGATTCTCATTCTTTGCATGTTTTTAGGAGCCTGCGCCGGTTCCACAGGAGGTGGTGTAAAAACCATCCGGGTGATGCTCTATCTAAAATATTGTTACAAGGAACTTTTTTATCTCATCCATCCCAAATCGGTCAGCCATGTCAAAATCGGAGGGAAAGTCATTCCCGAAGATATCATTCGAAGCGTTCTGGGGTTTCTCGGTCTCTATATCGCCCTTTTTGCCGTTTGCACGGTCCTGCTGTCGTCCATGGGGGTGGATTTCATCACGTCGATCTCAGCCGTTGCAACCACTCTCGGAAACACAGGCCCGGGGCTCGGCCTTGTGGGGCCTACGGACAATTTTTCCCAGATCCCGTATCTGGGAAAATGGCTCCTCATCTGGTGCATGCTTTTGGGAAGACTTGAGATTTATACCATGATCATCTTCCTGGTTCCGGAATTCTGGCGGAAATGATTTTCAGGTTAAATTTGATTAATAGCTGATTAATAACTTGACAATCAAAAAATATCGTTTTAATTTTTAGGACTTTTGGGCCGTTAACTCAGGCGGTAGAGTATCTGCCTTTTAAGCAGAGAGCCGCTGGTTCGAGTCCAGCACGGCCCACCACACAGACGTCCCCATCGTCTAGCCTGGCCCAGGACACCGGCCTTTCACGCCGGCAACAGGGGTTCAAATCCCCTTGGGGACGCCAAATGATATCAAGGACTTGGAGAGTTTTCCTAAGTCCTTTTTTATTTCATCATAATCATTTCCAACCGTATTTCCAACCTTTGGACAACTATTTAGAGCCGCCTTCAAGAATCAGCACGATATTAGAACATGCGCCCACCAAACAAAGAAGATCGCCGAATATTGACCCATAATATTAGCAAATAAGCAGAAATTCTTTACCCCAACCCAAAAAATTATAGGCGCATCAAACAAGATTCTCTGAAATAAATTTACCTACATGACCCCATATGGGGATACCGCTCCCGCGGAAGGCGCCCATCGCCATAGGCGCTAGGAAACGATGTCAGAAAGCACCGGTTGAGGACGCCGTTTCCTGAAGCGGCTCCGTCCCCAATCACCGGCGAGGTTCTGCGCGCGAATAGCGAAGTGTCATTCGCAGACAGGTTCCGCCGGACAAAATGACCGACGATGGGGGTCGGACTGCAACCGCCAGGTGAAAAAATCAGACGCTGCCCGTTGCCCCCATCGGAGCACCTTTAAGAAGCAACCCATTAAACCATCCGAGTTTCGGGAAAAGTTTGCATAATGATCGTTATGTA
>JBFMEI010000120.1:0-6730 GCA_040753295.1 Thermodesulfobacteriota bacterium
TCTATCCCTACTGGCCTAAATTGGAAAGACAGACCGAGTTTCACCTTCCGCCCCATGGCCCGGTTGTGTTTGCAGCAGATATTCCGGACTCGGAGGAGATTCAATTTATTGATGAAAATGTGGAACCCATGATTGTTAACCCGGAGATCGATCTGGTCGCCATGTCGGTGATGCTCACCTGCCAGCTTCCAAGGGCTTTTGAAATCGCCGATCAGTATCGAACCCTGGGGATCCCGGTCATATTCGGCGGAATCGCTGCAATGCTGCATTCAGAAGAGGTGCTTCAGCATGCTGAGACTGTTTTTCTGGGAGAAATCGAGGGACGATTTTCCGATATCCTCACCGATTTCAGATCCCGTTCGCTCAAACGAAAATACGACTTCATGTCCTGCCCGCCGGATATCCGGCGGGTAGGTCCGGCCAGAAGGGAGATTCTCAAACGCCATCTTTATAACTACCGGGGAGTGCAGATGCTGGATCTGGTTCATGCGTCCCGGGGATGCAAATTCAATTGCTTTCCGTGCTGTGTCGGTTTCTTGGGCGGCAGAGCATTCCGGCCGAGGCCGGTGGAAACGGTGATCAAAGAAATGGAGTCGATTCCGAACAACCGTCTTTTCATGGTCGACAATTCCCTTGCTCAGGACAGAAACTGGTTGATCGAGCTTTTTTCTGCGATGATTTCTTTGAAAAAAAAATGGGTTTCCCATCCGATTTTGGATGATGAGATCGTCCTTCAGCTTGCGGCTGAGGCCGGCTGCTGGTATGTTTACCAGGCCATCTTTGATACTTCAGATGTTATCCGAAACCGGATCAGCCGGTTAAAAGCCCATGGAATCGGTGTGGAGGGGACCATCCTTCTCGGAACCGACAACCAGACCGAAGACGATATCCGAAAACTGGTTGACTTTCTCCTTGAAATTGAACTCGATATCGCCGAATTTACCATTTTGACCCCCTTTCCTCATACCCCGATCCGGACAAAGTTTGAAAAAGAGGGAAGAATACTGAGCAATGACTGGAGCCGATACACCTGTGACCAGGTTGTTTTTCAACCTCGGCACATGACTCCTCACAAACTCAAAGAGATGTATCACTACGCCTGGGATACCTTTTATCAAAAGAGCAGTGCGCAGCTTAAAATGGGAGAACTCTTCAAGAAAGTCATCTTGAAAGAAATATCGGACGGCACCTACCGGCGTTACAATCCACAGCACAGACGTCGCTTCATTCGAACCCCGGAGACTGCATGAGCAATATCCTTCTGATTTCAACGAATATTGCCGAACTTCCCTATCCTGTATATCCCCTCGGCATGGCTGTCGTCGCCGCGTCGCTCAAGGCCAAAGGGCATCAGGTCGAACAGTTCGATTGGCTTGCTGCCAAAAAATCCGAATCTCAGTTGCGGAAAGCGATTCGAGATTTCAACCCCGATTATGTGGGCATTTCCCTCCGAAATATCGACAGCCTTGATTCTTTTGGACCGGAACACGGCTGGTATCTGGCTGAAGTTCTGAGCGTGACAGGCATTGTAAAAAATGAAACCGGAGCCCCGATTATTGCAGGAGGGTCTGCGTTTTCGATCATGCCGGAAAATATCCTTGAATATCTCGACATTCCATACGGCATTGTGGGTGAAGGAGAGGATGCGCTCTGTCGTCTGATTCAATCCATTGAAACCGGGAACCATCCTCCATCCATCCAATATGCGGAAAGCCCTCTTCTCAGTTCAACACAAATGCTTTCCCCGTTATTTTCAAAAGAGTTGATTCGATTCTATGAGTCCCAAAGCGGTCTGGTCGGTCTGCAATCAAAACGCGGGTGCCCTCATCACTGCATTTACTGTACCTATCCGGCCCTGGAAGGAAGACGGCTGCGGATCCGGAATCCTAAAGATGTCATCGAAGATATCCGGCAATTAACCGAGAGATTCGGCATTAAAACCATCGCTTTTACCGACTCGGTTTTTAATGATGCCTCCGGGCATTATCTATCCATTGCAGAAGAGCTGCTGGCCGGAGGAATTCAAATTCGATGGTCCGGGTTCTTCAGGCCTTCACATATCGGAATAAAAGAACTCAAACTTCTTAAAAAAAGCGGATTATATGCGATCGAGCTGGGAACCGACGGTGCGTGTGATGAGACATTAAAAGGATTAAACAAAGACTTTGCATTTTCCGATGTCATCGAATTTAATGAAGCCTGCGTTCAATTACAAATTCCATGCGCTCATTATATCATGTTTGGAGGGCCAAGGGAAACACCTGATACCTTAAAAAAAGGTCTTCAAAATATTGAAAAACTGAACCAATGTCTGGTTTTCGCCTTTTCCGGAATCCGAGTTCTTCCTAAAACCGAACTTTTTGCAGTTGCAGTCGATGAAGGAATCGTATCCACGAATGAAACCCTTCTGAAACCGGCCTATTACTTTTCTCCGCAGATTAAAGTCTCCTGGATGAATGAGTCGATCAAGAATGGATTTGCCAGACGCCGTGATCGGATTTTCCCTCCTTCTGAAGGTCTGATGCGAATCGGAGTCATGACCAGGTTCGGATTCAAGGGGCTTTTATGGGATCAGTTGATCCGGTATTGACCTGACGGCAGAGATTGCAATTTATGGACCGCAACGTTCACCCCAATCCATATGACCGCCCTGAATCATAACGAAATTCTTTTCATTCATCCTCTGGGATATCCTTCTGCGAGTGCGGCCAGGGATATCTCCAGAATTGCCAACATCATGCCGCCCCTCGGGCTTGCCTCTCTCTCTTCCTACCTGGATGAGAGAAAGATCAAGAGCAGAATCATCGATTGTTATGCGCACCCCCGATCGGATCGTCTGATCCGGGATTCCCTTATAACCCGAAAACCCGCGGCCATGGGGCTGAGCTGCACCACTTCCGGTTTTCCCGACGGCCTCCGTATTGCAGCACTGGGGAAATCTCTTTTTCCGGACTTACGCGTCATATTTGGAGGCCCTCATGCCTCTGCCTTAAAAGGGAAGCTCCTCGAACAATTTCCTCTCATCGATTTTCTCGTTATCGGTGAAGGAGAAGAACCTCTGGTCGAGCTCATGGAAGGAGGGTTTGCGGACCCGTCATCCGTAAAAGGAGTCGTCTATCGGAATCGATCCGGAGAAGCTATTTTCACCGGACACCGATCTGATCGGCTGAATTTAGACTCCCTTCCTTTTCCGGCTTATGAAAAACTGATCGGATTCCCCGACACTTACGCCCTTCCGATTTTTAATTATCCAAAATCCCCGAATACGAGCTGTATTTCCAGCAGGGGGTGCCCCTATTCCTGCAGCTACTGCGACCGATCCGTGTTTCGAAAGAGTTTTCGATTCAATTCGGCTGAATATCTTTATGAACATCTCCGGTATCTCAGAAGCCGGTTCAAGATTCGCCATGTCAATTTTTATGATGATCTCTTTACCTTCAACCGCGAAAGAGTTCATCAACTGACACGGCTTTTAACCGATCATCCCCTTGGAATCACCTTTAATTGCGCGGTGCGTGCCGAACATGTGGATAAGGAACTGCTCTTCCAAATGAAAGAAGCCGGATGCTGGATGATCAGCCTGGGGATTGAGACCGGAGATGAACTGCTTTTATCCAGACATCGGTCAAACTCGAATCTGAAACGCCTGGCTGAAACCATTTTGATCATCAAGAAAGCCGGCATTCGTGTCAAAGGCCTTCTGATGATGGGACTTCCGGGAGAGACTCTTACGAGTATTCAAAAAAGCAGGGAATTCGTTTTTTCTCTTCCTCTTGACGATATCAATCTCAGCAAGTTTACGCCTTTTCCCGGATCCCCGATTTATGACCGCATTCACGAATATGGGGACTTCCAGGAAGACTGGGAGAAGATGGATTGCATGCATTTTGTTTTTATTCCGGACGGAATGACCAAAACGATTCTGGAAAAAGAATTTAAACGCTTTTACAAACAACACTTCACACAGATCCGGACGTTGCTCGGATATGGAGCGATGATTTGGCGTTCCCCTGACAGTTGGATCCGGTTTATCCGCCACTTTCCGCAATTCATTCGATTTGCCGGAAGCGATTCCCGGATGGGAGCTGAATTGAATCCATGAACGTGCTGATCGTCATCCCTGTTTTTAACCATTCAAAAACCCTTCGAGACGTTGTGGAGCGGTCTCTTAAAATTTACCCTGATGTTCTGGTCATCGACGATGGAAGCACGGATAGGGGGATTGATACGCTTGACGGGCTTCCGGTCCGAATCCTCCGCCACCCCGTCAATTCCGGGAAAGGATCAGCAATTCTGACCGGATTAAAGGAAGCCCTCAAGTCAGGGATGACTCACATCGTGACGATTGATGCAGACGGACAGCACGACCCTCTGGATATTCTCAACCTGATACCGGTCATTAAGGAGAATCCCGATGCCCTTGTTGTGGGAAAACGAAGATTTGGGAGAAACAACGTGCCCTGGATTTCGCGGTTCGGAAGAGCCTTTTCCAATTTCTGGTTCAGAGTTCAAACCGGCCGGTCACTTCAAGATACCCAATCCGGATTCAGAGCCTATCCGGTAACCGTGTTGGATCAACTCAAGCTGACGGAACGCCGCTTTTCATTTGAGATTGAAGTTCTGGTTAAATCGGCCTGGGCCGGAGTTCCGTTGAAAGAAGTGGAGGTATCGGTTCATTACCCTCCCCGGTCGGAACGGGTCTCTCATTTCCATCCCATCATGGATAATCTTCTCATCACACTCCTGAATACCCGGTTGACCATCCGATCCTTACTTCCCTTTCCCCATCGTAAAATCAACCCTGACCGCCGGATCACCTGGATCCATCCGATCAAGTCCCTGAAAATCCTGTTGAAAGAAGAAGCAGAACCCGCCACTCTGGCATTTTCCGGAGCCCTCGGAATTTTCCTCGGGACGCTTCCCCTTATCATGTTTCAGACCATTGCCATCCTTTTTTCTTCAGGATATTTCCGGCTGAACCGGATCGTTGCGCTCACCTCAAGCCAGTTGTGCATCCCGCCCTTTGTTCCTGCCGTATGTATTGAAATCGGACATTACCTCAGGTATGGAAGATTTTTAACGGAGATATCTCTCAATACCATCGGATATCAGGGGCTTGAAAGAATCTATGAATGGGTCATCGGCTCAGTGATCCTTGCGCCGGTGTTAGCGACAATCATGGGAATGTTAATCTATTTTTCTGCAATCATACTGAAATTGAAACAGAATGAACCTCCCGCCTCTTAAAAAGTCCGGACAAGTCCGGAAGCCATGGAACAGTCGAAGCCTCGGAAATCGGTTTCAGCATCGGATCTTTTATGCATTCATCCGAATCGGCGGACAGACTCTTGCCTATATTCTTCTCTACATTGTCGTCTTCTATTATGTTCTGCTGAGGCCCTCCGTCGCCAAAAAAACCGACTTCTATTTATTGAAGCGATTCCCCAGGAGAAGAGGTTGGGAACGATTCAGGGATCGATATAGACTCAGTCTTTCACTGGGTAAAGTTCTTGTCGACCGGGCTTTCATCGGTATTACAGGTCCATCCCGGATCAAAATCAGGTTCGAGGAAAAAGAAAAGCTGCTTTCCCTCCTTTCACCGGAAAAGGGATTTATTTTGATGAATGCGCACGCAGGGGGATGGCAGGTGGTTCTTTCAGCCATGCCCCTTTTTTCAAAGCCGGTGAATATGCTGCTTGAGCGGGATCAGCAGGATGCGGATCTTCACTATTTCGAACATGCAGGTCTTTCCAGTCCATTCCGCATTATCGACCCTCAGAGTTTTCTTGGCGGAAGTCTTCAAATGCTTGATGTTCTCAAAAGAGGGGAGATCCTCTGCGTCATGGGCGATCGGGTTTTTGGAAATGAAAAAAGTGTGGTGGAGATCGATTTTTTAGGTCGAAAGGCATTTTTTCCGTTTATCGCCTTTAAAATCGCCTCTGCCGCGGAAGTCCCTGTTGTTGTATTCTTTTCATACAAGTCAGGGCTGAAGCGATATGACATCCGGGTTGCGGATATCATCCACGTCTCTCCAGACATAGGGAGATCCAGAGACGCCTTTCGACCCTATGTCGGCCGATTTGTCGTCGCGCTGGAATCATTTATCAAGGATCATCCCTATGATTTCTTCAACTTTTATGATATGTGGAGCCTGAATTAAGCGATTTTAAATTTATTGAGCCTTTATTCAACCCCTTATTTCAGGCGGATATAATATTTCTCTTAGGATGGAACCGAAAAATCAATGGATATTAAGGATCAACTTAAAAAAATTATTGTAGAAGAATTGAATTTCGAGGAGCTTGAAGCAGAAGCAATTGAAGACGATATTCCACTCTTCGGGGATGGACTGGGTCTTGACTCTCTGGATGCCGTGGAGCTGGTGGTTCAGATTCAAAAATATTTCGGTGTACAGATTCAGAATATGGATGAAGGCCGTATTGCGTTTCAATCGATAAACGCGCTTGAACGCTTTATCAAGGAGCGGATTCCTGAATGAATCGTGCGCTCCCGGTTGCGATCACCGGCATGGGCTGTCTCTGCGCTGCAGGATCAAGCATCGAAGAATGCTCGGTGTCTCTATTCGGGAATCGGCGGCTGCCCCTCCCGCCGAAACGGTTTTCCGCTGATCACCCCCATGCATATCCGGTTTTTGAAATTCCTGACGATTCTTTTAAAAAAAACGAGAGACTCTCTTTGACGAGCCTCATGGGGATTGCTGCTGCCGACG
>JBFMEI010000121.1:0-6713 GCA_040753295.1 Thermodesulfobacteriota bacterium
GATTCGTCTCTTCGAATTCGGCCCACCAGGGTCAGGTCCTGTCCGGCCGAATCAACGGCCGTCGGGTAAAGGTTTTTAGACGGTTCGTCCATGACCTTGATACCCGGTGAGTCTTCCAAAAGCTTCCGGATCATTTCAGGCGAAGCCGGTTTTACCGTTTCAATATTTACCGATTCGCTGTGTCCGAAAAAAACCGGAACCCTGACGGTGGTTGCCGTGACGGCGATCTCCTGATCTTCAAGGATTTTCCGGGTTTCGTTCAGCATCTTCATTTCTTCTTTCGTATATCCGTTTTCAAGAAACAGATCGATGTGTGGAATGCAGTTGAACGCGATTCGATGGGGATAGATCTCTCTTTTGACGGTCAGGAAATTCATCATGGCACGTGTCTGATCAAGGAGTTCGTCGATGGCTTTTTTTCCTGTTCCGGAAACGGATTGATAAGTGGAGACCACAACCCGTTTGATTTTATATTTTCTATGAATGGGATTCAGCGCGACGACCATCTGGATGGTGGAGCAGTTCGGATTCGCAATGATTCCCTTCTTCTTGTAACCACGTACGGCATGGGGATTGACTTCCGGAACGACCAGAGGAACTTCAGGATCCATCCTCCAGGCGCTGGAATTGTCGATGACGATACACCCGTCCTCGGCTGCAGCAGGAGAAAACCGGGTGCTGGTTCCTCCTCCGGCCGAAAAAAGGGCGATATCCACACCCTTAAACGAATCCTCCTTAAGTTCTTCGACGGGAATTTCATCCCCTTTGAACTTGATTCTTCTCCCGATGGAACGGCTGGAGGCAAGGAGCTTAAGACGGTTGACGGGAAACCCTCTTTCCTCCAGGCAGGCAATCATCTGATTTCCCACCGCGCCGGTGGCTCCGGCTACCGCAACATAAAATGATTTTTTACCCATGGATCTTTTCCTTCATCTGTTCAATTATTCTGACCGGTCCTGACTGATCCCAAGATATTGATTTACGCCACATGCAAGATCATGAAAAAAGAGAGTTAACGCAATGACTCCGGCGGGGTGGGCATGGGTTCCTGTGGATCTTTCGGCATCGGTTTCATCGCTTCGGGTGATAAACCGCGATGCCTGCGGAAGATATTGACGATGCCGGAAGAGACATATCCCGCGCCAATGATAAACAGAGCAACGGAGGGTAATGCCGCAATGAAAATCATCAGCAGAATCAGAATCACCAAAACATTGAAATTCATTTTTTTGAAGAGTTCCGGCTTTTTAAAACTCTGATAGCGGATGGTGCTGACCATCAAAAAGGATAATCCATAAAGGAGGACCAGCATCAGAATGGGATTCGGGGTCATATTGATCCGGTGACACAGCAACACCGTTGTCGCACTCATTCCTGCTGCCGCCGGGATCGGAAGTCCCACAAAGTAATCGCTGGAGATGGTTCCCGCTTGTGCATTGAACCGTGCAAGTCGCAGGGCACCGCATGCCAGAAACAGAAATGCGGCAAGCCATCCGAGCCTTCCCAGAGGCTTGAGCGCCCACAGATAGACCATAATTCCAGGGGCAAGTCCGAAGGTGATCAGGTCGGCCAGAGAGTCGTATTCGACTCCGAATTTACTGGAGGTGTTTGTCGCTCTTGCAATCTTGCCGTCCAGAATATCGAACATCACGCCCATGATGATGGCAATTGCTGCAGCGACGAATTTCTGGTTGATCGAAGCAATGGTTGCATAAAACCCAAAGAGCAGATTAAATGAAGTAAACAGATTCGGAAGAATATAAACGCCCCTTCTGCGGGATGACTTGTCCCTTTTAAATCTCTTTTTTTTACTCATTTTAAGTACCCCATGATTGAGGTTCCCCCCTGAACTCGGTCTCCCGGTTTGACCGCAATTTCGGCATTTTCAGGAAGATACGTGTCGACTCTTGATCCAAAGCAGATGAGTCCGAATCTTTCCCCCCGAACCACCTGTTCCATTCCTTTCAAGCGGCAGATGATTCTCCGGGCGATCAGACCTGCAACCTGCACCACACAGATGTTTCTGTGATCCTCGGTTCGAATCCATATCATGTTTTTTTCATTTTGTTTAGAGGCATCCTGCTTGTCCGCTGGAATAAAGCTCCCGGGTGAATAGCGGACTCCGGCAACCGTTCCGCCGAACGGAATCCGGTTGATATGAACATTAAAAACCGTCATAAAAATGCTCAGTTTCCAGGCGGTTTCTGAAACAAAAGGAGTCTCTTTCACCTTCTCGACGGAAATCACTTTCCCATCTGCGGGTGCAACCACGAGTTCCGATCCTTCGGGAATCTCTCTGGACGGATCCCTGAAGAAAAAGATCATGAAAACAAAGGTCAACAGGCTGATGCCCATGAGCCATTTCAAATCCCAACCGGCAAAAAAGAGGCATGCCGCTCCACTGGCAATAATAAACGGATAACCGGCCTTCGCCACCGGCAATCTCATTCGACGTCTCTCCTTAATTTCAAATCGGTATATTCTATCAGCAAAATTAAAAAAATCAAACGGTATCGGGAGACTTATCAGAAAAGCCGTGAGCCGGTTCGGATATCGGCCTGGCGGATGTATCGCGGGGCCAGTCCGACCGGATCTTTCAAAAGAGCTCCGTCAAATGCTTTCAGCGCCAGAAATCCGACAGCGGAAGCCCGGATTTGATTCTGGTCCGGGGAAGCAAAATGCGCCGATTCCCCAAGAATTGCCCGGATTTTTTTCTGATACCGGATCACTCCTTCTCCCAGAAAATAAGAGGGTTCACGGATTCCCTGAATCGCTTTTTCAATGGAAAAAACCTGTTCTTCCTCTTCTTTTACAAGTTCTCCGTTAAGAAATCGATACCGTGAGAAATAGATTTCGTTTTTCCCGGCATTCAATATCGGATGAATGAGAAAATCAGAAGGAGAAACCTGGGATGCCAGAGCATCCAGAGTAGAAATTCCCACAGCCGGTTTCCCTGATGCCATGGCAAGCCCCTTCACGGTACTGATCCCGATCCTCAGGCCGGTAAAACTCCCGGGCCCTTCCGTCACTCCAAATCCATCCATATCTGAAACCGATAATCCCGATAAGGAGAAGACGCTTCGAATCATCTCCATCAGCCTCTTGGAATGGGTCTCTTCCAGGTATGTGGACAGCTCGCACCGAACGGTTTCATTTTCAAGAACAGCGACCCCGCAGCCGGGTGTTGAGGTGTCAACGGCCAGAATCTTCATGGATCTGATTCAGGACGGCTGTTCAAAGACCATGGACAAGACTTCGTCCATGTGCTGAACCCCGATAAATTTTATTTTCCGCATCAAATATCCGGGCATTTCCGTCAAATCTTTTTTATTCTTTTCCGGAATAAGGATGGTCCGGATTCCCGCCCTGAGCGCTCCCAATGCTTTTTCCTTGAGCCCTCCCACTGAAAGGATTCGACCCAGTAATGTAATCTCTCCGGTCATGGCGATCTCTTTTTTAACAGGTTGATTCTTGATGGCACTGATCAGTGCGGTAGCCATGGCGATTCCTGCAGACGGCCCGTCTTTAGGGGTAGCTCCGGCCGGTACATGAATGTGAATATCGAGATTCTCAAAGTAATTATCTTCGATTCCCAAACGTTTGAGATTTCTTCGGGCATAGGTGACTGCAGCGCGAGCTGACTCCTGCATGACCTCCCCCAGTTGTCCGGTGATGATCAGCTCCCCTTTCCCATGAATCAATGTGGCTTCAACATATAGGACTTCACCTCCGACCTGAGTCCATGCCAGTCCGGTTGCCAGACCGATTTGTCCGGATTCCTCATCCAGCTCCTGAAAATACTTCGGGACGCCCAGGTACGAAACAAGACTCCCCCGGGTGATTCGAAAAGGTCCGGATTCCCCTTCGGCGATTTTCCTTGCCACCTTCCGGCAAACATTTCCAAGTTCCCGCTCAAGGTTCCGAAGTCCGGCCTCAGATGTGTATTCCCGGATCATCATGGTGAGCGCATTGTTACTGATCGATATGGATGAGGGATCAAGTCCGTTTTCAGTAATCTGACGGGGGATCAGATGCCGGATGGCAATGATCTTTTTTTCTTCCTCAGAATATCCGGAGAGCGTGATGACTTCCATTCGATCAAGCAATGCCGGAGGGATACTGTCTGTAATGTTTGCGGTCAGAATAAACATGACCTTTGAAAGGTCAAAGGAAAGGTTTAGATAGTGATCGCTAAATGAATAATTTTGTTCAGGATCTAGAGCTTCAAGCAATGCGGAAGACGGATCTCCCCGGAAATCAGATCCCAGTTTGTCGATCTCATCCATCATAAAGACCGGATTATTGGTGCCGCACTGTTTGAGTCCCTGTAAAATGCGACCCGGAAGGGCTCCGATATACGTTCTTCGATGCCCCCGGATCTCGGCTTCATCCCGGACCCCGCCAAGCGAGATTCGCACAAAATTGCGGTTCATGGCATGGGCGATCGATTTTCCCAGCGATGTCTTTCCAACTCCCGGAGGCCCCACGAAACAGAGAATCGGCCCTTTCATTTTTGGATTCAGTTTTCTAACACTCAGATATTCAAGAATCCGGTCTTTGATCTGGGTCAGTCCGTAATGATCATTGTCTAAAATTATTTTTGCGCTCTTGATATCGATGATATCTTTCGAGCCTCTGTTCCACGGAATGTCGACCAGCCAGTCCAGATAGGTCCGAACCACTGACGCTTCGGCTGAATCCGGATACATCTGTTCAAGACGCTTGATCTGCTTTCTGGCTTCTTTTTCAGCAGTTCGAGACATCTTTGCCTGACGGATTTTTTTCTTATAATCGGCGATTTCCCTTGAGCGTTCATCATCCTCCCCAAGCTCCTTATGAATCGCCCTGACCTGTTCCCTTAAAAAATAGTCCCGTTGTGACTTTGAAATCTCATCTTTGACATCCGACTGGATTTTCGCCTGCATGGCCGAAAGTTCGACTTCTCTGGAAAGAAAATCATTCACCTTTTTCAGCCTCGCAACCGGATCGATCAGCTCGAGAATCATTTGAGATTCATTGAGTTTGAGTTTCAAGTTGGACGCTGCAATATCGGCCAGTTTGCCGGGATCTTCGATGCTGCCGAGAATCGCCTTGACATCTCCTGTCAGTTCCCCTCTGAGAGAAAGGATCTTTTCAGACTGTTCCCGAACGTTTCTCATGAGCGCTTCAATTTCAAGATTTGTATCTTTGGAAGGAATTTCGGGTATCTTTTCCACATGGACCCTCAATAGAGAGCCTTCCGGCTCATACGTGACGACTTTTGCCCGGATCATCCCCTGAACCAGAACCTTAACGCTTCCGTCCGGAAGCTTGAGCATTCTTAAGATTCTCCCGATGGTTCCGATATTAAAGAGATCCTCAGGTTTGGGATTCTCAATTCCCGGGTCTTTCTGGGTCACCAGAAAAAGAAAGCCATCCTTGGAAACCGCCTCTTCCACCGATACTACCGATTTTTCCCGCCCGACAAACAACGGGAGTACCATATCCGTAAAAATCACCACATCCCTTACTGGCAATAAAGGAAGGTGACTCGGGATGTCGGCTTCTTTACCGTTCTCTTCAAGAAGGCTGATCAAGTCATCCTTATCCGTTTCCGCCATGAAATCTCCTACCGATCATGAGTTGCTCTGCTTCGTTCCATCATGGGATATTATAGATCATGTTTTCCGAATAACAATATCAATCTTGCTTTTTTTGGACAATCTCCCTATTCTCCGGCTTTCTGATCTTCAGCATCGTCATGACCTCGGTTTCCGGAGCATTTGATGATAACGTTTCATTGGATTGAGGGGATCTGTTTTCTGCTCGGATTGTGCATGGGAAGTTTCATGAATGTCTGCATTCACCGGATACCGCTTAAAAAATCGATCATTTATCCGGGCTCCAAATGTCCTGCCTGCGGATACGGTATCCGGTTCTGGGAGAATATTCCGCTCCTCAGCTATATTTTTCTTAAGGGACGCTGCCGAAGCTGCGGTTCGAGAATTTCCGTTCGATATCCCCTGGTCGAATTCATCGGGGGATTATCGACGGTTTCCCTGCTGAGGGTTTATGGTTTTTCCGCCGAATGGATGATCTACTCCTTTCTGACCTTTGCCCTGGTCGTGGTCGCGTTTATCGATATCGATCACCGGATCATTCCGGATCGGATTACTCTCCCGGGAATCCTTCTCGGAGCTTCTTTTTCCTTCTTCCTGCCCGGACTCACCTTTCTCGATTCATTTATCGGCCTGCTGCTCGGAGGTGGGATTTTGCTCGGAATCGGGCTGGTTTATTACGCCGTGGCAAAAAAAGAAGGGATGGGCGGAGGAGATGTGAAACTTCTTTCCATGATCGGTGCGTTTACAGGATGGAAAGGGGTCTTGTTCTCTCTTGTCATCGCATCGTTTCTCGGATCCATTATCGGACTTGCCGTCATGGTCAAATCACGGGAGGGATTGAAAACAGCCGTCCCTTTTGGACCGTTTCTCGCGTTGGGGGGAATTGCGTTCATTCATTTCGGTGATCATATCATCGCATGGTATTTTCATTTGGCTGCAGGATGACCCATACAAGAAAAAAAGAGCACCCTTCAGATTCGGATTCAACGAATTCCGTCAGGGAGACCCGGTAACGATTGATGAGGATTGCCGTTCTTTCCGATATTCATGGGAATATGGATGCGTTTGAAAGCGTTCTGTCCGACATTGCTTCAAAACGGGTCGATCAGATCA
>JBFMEI010000122.1:0-6647 GCA_040753295.1 Thermodesulfobacteriota bacterium
AGGAAGGGGCGCCCAGAATTCTGACGGTCAAAGGGGACGGTATTGAAACCCTGATGGGTGCGGTTAAAACTCTGGGGGATGATCTCACCGTTCGAATCTTCAAGCGTGAAAAAATTGTGGAAGTGACGATATCGGGAAATAAGAGGATAGAAACCGATGCGGTTAAAAGGATCATTCAGGTCAAACCCGGGGATGTGTATATTCCGAAAAAGCTTTCTGAAGATCTGAAGCGGATCTATCAGATGGGGTACTTTGAAGATGTTCAAGTCGAAAGCCGGGAAAGTCCTTCCGGAAGAATCGTTTTATTCAAGATCCAGGAAAAACCGACCATTCGAAGAATTCGATTTAAGGGAAACCGGAAATTCGACGACAAGGAGCTCACGGAAGCACTTGATATTCGGACCGGATCGATCCTTAATAATTTTAAAATCAGAAGCAACGTGAAAAGAATTGAAGATCTCTACCGGGGAAAGAATTACCATAATGCACAGGTATCCTATGAAATCGAAGAGTTGAAGAACAATCAGGCGGATCTGGAATTCGGCATCAAAGAGGGGGAAAAATTAAAAATCAAGACAATCCGTTTTGAGGGGAATACTGTTTTTAATGCCGATGAACTTAAGAAAGTCATGAAAACCTCTGAAAAAGGGCTTTTCTCGTTTATTACCTCTTCCGGTGAGCTGGATAAGGAAAAATTATCCCAGGACATGGCAGGGCTAGGCGCTTTTTATCAAAACAACGGATATCTTTATGCCAAAGTGGCGGAACCGACTGTGGAATATGTTGATGAGTGGATTTTCGTCACCTTTAAAATTTATGAAGGACCGAGATTCAAAGTCGGAAAGGTTCTCTTTTCAGGGGATGATTTGCTATCTTCAGACCAGAAGAAAAAACAGATCAGAATCGGAAGCCAGCCCTATTTCAGCCGGGAGGTCGTTCGAAACGATGTATTAACCCTGACGGATATTTATACCGACCAGGGGTATGCGTATGCTGAAATCTCTCCAAAGATTGAAGAAGATGCAAAAAACCTGGTGGTTGATATCACCTATTCAATCCGAAAGGGAAAGCCGGTATTTTTTGAAAAAATTCTGATCACCGGAAATAAAAAAACCCGGGATAAAGTTATCCGGCGGGAACTACAGGTTTATGAAGGTGAACTGTTCAGCAGTCAACTCATGAAACGGAGCATGCGGAATCTGTATCGGCTGGAGTATTTCGACGACATCAAGGTTCAGACACTTAAGGGAAGCGCTGATGACCAGATGATCCTGAAATTGGATGTTGTGGAAAGGTCTACCGGATCGTTCAGCGTTGGAGCCGGTTACAGCAGTGAAGACGATCTGTTTGCCATGGCTTCCATCACCCAGCGGAATCTATTCGGCCGGGGACAGATTGTCAATCTGGAGGCCCATATCGGCGGCTCATCAGATCGGTATAATTTCAGTTTTACAGAGCCATGGCTGTTTGAAATTCCCTTATCTTCAGGATTTGACCTGTACCGGTGGAGAAAAGATTATGATGTTTACGATAAAGAGAGTGCCGGCGGCGTCCTCCGCGCCAGTTATCCGGTATTTAAAGACACCCGGGCGTATCTTTCCTACACTTACGAAATCGCCAATGTGGAAGATATCGAGGAAGATGCCCCCCCTTCGGTAAAGGAAATGGAAGGTCAGAATATTCAAAGCAGCGTTGCCGCGAGTCTTCGATATGACTCCAGGAACCGGCTTTTTAATACAACCGAAGGCTCGGATCATTCCATCGGTGTTGAATATGCCGGACTGGGAGGAGATATCGGATTCACGAAATACACCGCAAAGCTCAGTCGCTATTTTCCGATTTATAAGGGAACCGTCGGGTTTCTGCACCTCAAAGGGGGATATGTCCGAAAAAATCCGGACGGCAAGCTCCCGGACTATGAGCGGTTTTATCTCGGTGGAATCAATTCGCTGAGGGGATTCAAATGGAGGACGGTAAGTCCTGTTGATGACGAAGGCAATCGCATCGGAGGCGATAAATTCATTCAGCTAAACGCTGAATACCTGGTCCCGCTTTTTAAAGAAGCTGGGATTGTGGGACTTCTTTTTTTCGATGCCGGGAACGCTTTTAACGATGACGAAAATATAGATTTGAACAATACACGGGAGACTGCCGGATTTGGGTTCCGATGGTATTCTCCTGTCGGGCCCATCCGCCTTGAGTACGGATTTATTTTAGATCCTCGGGAGGATGAAGGGCGCGGACGATGGGAGTTTTCCATCTCGACGGGGTTTTAATTGCTAAACCCTAAATTGAGCGTTTTAAATAATGACAAGGGGGTTAAAAATAATAAATTCATATGGATATCACAACAAAAGAGAATTTTCAGACATACCCAGAAGGTGTAACGGTATTTCCATAAAGAATGTCATTATTTAAAACTCTTTGGGATTGCCGATTTTGCCGAACCTGCTGCGTCATCGGGCACTGGGCATACTGCAGTATCGCCCAGCACCCTCTTCCTTGCATCTTCAGCAAACTCAACAATCGCTCAATTTAGGTAAAAGGAATTTTGAGTTCAACGGTTAATAAATGAATGAGAGGTCAAAAGGGGGAAAGATGAAACCACGCATCTGGACTTTAGCTGCAGCACTTATTTTGCTCTTTTTTAATACTGCCGTAACATCTGGGGCCGAAACCGCCAAAATCGGGCTGGTTGATTTTCAAAAAATCCTATCGACCTCTAATGCAGGAAAGAATGCACAGACCGAGATCACCAAACAGGGAAAACAGATGGAGGAAGATTTAAAGAAAAGAGGGGATGAGATCGAGGAGTCTCAAAAGAAATTGGAGCGGGAAGCACCGGTCATGAGCAAGGAGAAACGAGAGGAGAAAGAACGGGACCTGAGGATTAAGATCAGCGACTTCAATGCGCTAAAGAAAAAATATACCGAAGATTTTAAAGGATTGGAGAAACGGCTGATTACCAAAATTCAGAGTGAAGTTATCGGAATCATTGAAGAAATAGGTAAAAAGGAAGGGTATACGTTGATTTTGGAAAAGAGGGAGGGAGGGATTCTCTATTTTCCAGGCACTTTGGATATTACGGATCGGTTGATTCAGCAATACAACGAAACCGTCGGTAAAAGCCAGAAACCGGCATCAAAAGAAAAGAGCGAAACCGGAAAACCGGCCTCTTCGAAACCATCCACACCTTAACAGCAATTGATTCCCAACAACAGGATTCTTTACATGGTCTACGATCTTAAAGAAATCGCCCGAATCGTGAATGGGAAGATCATCGGAAATGAGAAGGAACCGATTTCCGGAGCAGCCCCGTTTGAGCTTGCCGGACCCGGCGATATCACCTATGCCGGACAGGCGAAGTTCATTAAAGGACTGGAAAAGACAAACGCAGGCGCGGTGATGGTTCCCAACGGGGATTACGACACCTCAAAGAATCTGATTCTTGTAGAAAACCCCCAGATCGCATTTATCACACTTTTGAATTTATTTTATCCGCCGAAACGATCAGAGCCGGGGATCAGTCCTTTATCCTGTATTGGAAAGAATTTCATTTCAGGTTCGGATCCGTCGATTCACCCCTTTGTTGTGATCGGAGATGATGTCGTTCTGGGAGACCGGGTGACCTGTTATCCGGGATCAGTCATCGGAGATCACGTGAGAATCGGTGATGACGTCACGATTCATGCCAATGTCGTAATCATGGAACGCTGCATCATCGGGGACCGAGTCATCATCCATGCCGGGACCGTCATTGGGTCCGATGGATTCGGCTTTGCACCGGATGGAAAACGATACCGCAAGATTCCTCATTTCGGAATTGTCCGGATTGATGATGACGTGGAAATCGGCGCAGGGAACACCATCGACCGGGCAACCTTCGGAAAAACCTGGATTCAACGGGGGGTTAAGACGGACAATCTGGTCCATATCGCACACAATGTCACCATCGGCGAAGATACGGTAGTCGTCGCTCAGGTCGGAATAGCAGGAAGTACTAAAATCGGAAAAAATGCTATTCTGGCCGGACAGGCCGGCATTGCAGGACATTTGGAGATCGGAGATCACGTCACCATCGGTCCGCAGGCCGGCATTGCCAGATCCATTCCGGCCGGTACAACAGTCTCGGGAAGCCCGGAAATGCCCCATGCATTATGGCTGCGGGTCCAGGGGCTTCTTCCAAAGCTGCCGGAATTTAAAAAAGAGATTCGAGAACTCGATAAAAGACTTACCGCCATTGAGGGGAAAAATGGAATACACACATGACATTCAGAAAATTATGGAGCTGTTACCCCATCGGTATCCGTTTCTTTTAATTGACCGGATCCTTGAGATTGTTCCTGGAGAGCGGGCGACAGCGCTAAAAAATGTAACCATCAACGAACCGTTTTTTCAGGGACATTTCCCTAATAAACCCATCATGCCCGGAGTCTTGATTGTAGAAGCCATGGGGCAGGCCGGAGGGGTCTTGGCATTTGAATCCGTGGCGGAGGACCGCCGGGGCTCTCTGATCTATTTCATGGGGATGGACAACGTCAGATTTCGAAAGCCGGTTGTACCGGGAGATCAACTCGTGATTACCGTAGAGATTCTTAATCTCCGCTCAAAAGCGATTAAAATGGCCGGAACTGCATCCGTCAACGGTGTGCGTGTTGCGGAAGCCGAACTTCTTGCCAGTATTGGAGAAAATAAATGATTCATTCCACTGCCATCGTAGACTCAAAAGCGGAAATCGGCGCGGATGTCACCATCGGGCCGTACTCCATCATCAAGGAGAATGTGATTATCGGTTCCGGGACCCGAATCGGCAGTCATGTGGTGATCGAACCTTATGTGAATATCGGTCCGGACTGTGCGATATTTCAGTTTGCGGCCATTGGGGCTATCCCCCAATCCGTCAAATTTGAAGGCGAAGAAACCTATGTCAAGATCGGGCGCAAGAGCATCATCCGGGAGTTTGTCACCATTCATCGGGGGACCGGCTTTGGAGGCGGGATTACGGAAGTCGGAGAAGAGAACTTTCTGATGGCCTATACCCATATTGCCCATGATTGCAAAACCGGAAGAAAAGTGATGCTGGCCAATGCCGCCACTCTGGCCGGACATATCATCATCGGCAATTATGCCACCATCGGAGGGCTGGTGGCAATTCATCAGTTTGTGAAGATCGGGGATTACGCATTTGTGGGCGGAAAATCAGCGGTGGTAAAAGATATTCCGCCATATGTGATCGCCGCCGGAGACCGGGCTATCCTTCACGGACTCAACAGCGTAGGGTTGAAGCGTCAGGGATTTTCTCCCAAAACGCTGTCGTTGCTGAAAAAAGCCTACCGCATCGTATTTCGGATCGGATTGACAACCAATGAATCCGTCGAGAGGGTCAAGGCCGAAGTGGAACAGGTTCCGGAAGTGGTTGCGTTTATCGATTTTATTAAAAATTCCCAAAGGGGAATCACCCGCTGAAGGATACGGATTTCTCAAAATAGATCAAATCCGGAAGATGCGAAGCGAGCCCATTGATGCCTGAAGAACAAGAATCTCGTATCGGATTGATTGCCGGCGGAGGACAGTTCCCGGTCCTTTTTTCAAAACGCGCCCGGGAAAGGGAATTTGCCGTATATGCGGCAGCCTATGTCAAGGAAGCGGATCCTGACTTGATTCGCTATGTGGATGGGATCGAATGGATCCATCTGGGACAGATCCGCAGGTTGATCCGATTTTTTAAAAAAAATCATGTCACACAGGCGGTGATGATGGGATCTATCCGGAAAACCCGGATGTTTTCAGATGTGAGACCGGACATGAAGGCCATATCCATGATTGTTTCTATGAAAAGCACACACGATGATGGGGTGTTGAGAGTATTTGCGTCGACGCTTGAAAAGGAAGGGATCCGGATACTGCCTTCAACGCTCCTTCTTCCCGAGCTGTTGGCTCCTGAAGGGGTTTGGACAAAGCGGAAACCTAATCGGTCCGAACGGGCGGACATGGAACTTGGATGGCGATGCGCCAAAGAAATCGGAAAGCTCGACATCGGACAGTGCGTTGTGGCCGGAGGCGGATCGATTTTAGCCGTCGAAGCTGTTGAAGGGACGGATGCCGCGATTCTGAGAGGCGGAACGCTTGGAAATGGAAATGCGGTGGCGGTTAAAATTTGCAAACCGGATCAAGATAATCGGTTTGATATGCCGGCAGTGGGTCTTCAAACCGTATTGACCATGGGCGATGGCGGTGTGAAGGCGCTGGGAGTGGAATCCGGGAGAACCATTGTTTTTGATCGTGAAAAGATGGTTGCCCTTGCCGATGAAATGGGAATCGCCATTATCGGAATCAAAGGAGATTCCTGAATTTAACGGGGCAATGATGAAGATATGTCGGGCGAGACGATGAAAAAGGTCAGAGTGGGTGTCGTGGGTGTCGGATATCTGGGGAAATTCCATGCTGAAAAGTATGCGGGTATATCCGAGGCTGAACTTGTGGGCGTCGTCGATGTCAACGGAGAGCGGGCTTCGGAAATCGCTGCCCTGATGCGATGCCGCTCCTATCGGGATTACCATGATCTGTTCGGACTTGTGGACGCGGTAAGTATTGCGGTTCCCACCCCTTTTCATTTCGAAATCGCCAAGGAGTTTTTAAATCATCAG
>JBFMEI010000123.1:0-6621 GCA_040753295.1 Thermodesulfobacteriota bacterium
GCCGCCTACCAGCGGTTGATGGATTGCAACGATCTTCAGGCGGAAATCAACCTGCGATTTCAATCTGCAGACTCGAATAATATTGAAGCCCTTTATCAATTGAGTGCCGATATTCAGCAAAAGATCATTCGATCCAAAATCCCTGAAGATCTGCAGGAAATGGTCTTGGAATCCTGGAAAATAATGGAAGCGCGTGCCGGAAGACGTATTACGGTTGCCTTGAGGAGCAGCGCGGTGGGTGAAGATGTTGCAGAGAGCTCTTTTGCCGGACAGTATCGGTCGGAGTTAAATGTGTCCGAAGATACCTTTTTCGAGGCATATAAGGAAGTGGTTGCCAGCAAATACAGCCTCCCGGCCATCACCTACCGGTTGAATCGGGGATTTCGGGATGAAGAGATTCCCATGTGCGTGGGATGTCTGGTGATGGTGGATGCCAGGTCCGGCGGAGTTGCCTATTCCCGGAATCCCGTGAATATCCATGATGAATCGATCCAGATTAATGCAGCATGGGGACTCCCCAAGTCGGTGGTTGATGGAAGTGATGCCTGTGATCTCATGGTGGTGTCACGCGAACCGGGCCTGAGGGTGATCATCGAGGAGATCAACAGAAAGCAGCGTAAATTTGTCTGTTATCCTGAGGAAGGGGTTTGCCGAATGGATCTGACCGGAGATTTGCAGGATATTCCGGCCATCTCCCACAAAACGGCTGAAGCCATTGCCCAGGTTGCGATCCGGCTCGAGGAGCATTATGGAATCGCTCAGGATATCGAATGGGCTCTTGATGAGGATGAAAATCTGTATATCCTTCAGTGCCGTCCGCTGCGGCTGTTAAACCCCGGTGATTCCAACACCCGGGATTTCAAAGATCTGCCGCCGGATGAAACCGTTCTGGTGAAAGGAGGTGTGACGGCAAGCCCGGGAGCAGGAATCGGAAAGGTGTTTATTGCACAAACCGGCCAGGATATTCTATCATTTCCCGAAGACGCGGTTCTTGTGGTACACCAGGCGCTTCCCCGATGGGCCCCGCTTCTTAGCCGAGCGGCAGCGGTCGTCTCCGAAGAAGGAGGATTTGCCGGACATCTGGCAAATGTCGCCAGAGAATTCGGAGTCCCGGCCCTTTTCAGCATACGGGATGCCACACGTATTTTTAAACCCGGAATGACGGTCACCGTGGATGCTACAGGCAGGGTGGTTTATTCGGGAAAGAAGGATGTTCTGCCGGCACAATTAAAACCGCACAAGAATCTGATGGAAGGAAGCCCGGTTTATAAAATTCTGAAAGCCGTCAGTGATCATATCGTTCCATTAAATCTCCTGGATCCGGATTCTGCGGAGTTTTCCCCCCAGCATTGTCAAACCTTCCATGATATCACAAGATTTATTCATGAAAAATCCGTCCAGGAGATGTTTGCCTTTGGAAAGGATCATGCGTTTGCCGAGCGTTCGAGTAAGCAGCTGTATTATCAGGTGCCGATGCAGTGGTGGATTTTGAATCTCGACGATGGATTCAAGGAAGAGGTGGACGGAAAGTATGTCACGCTGGAGAATATTTCCTCCATACCGATGCGGGCGCTCTGGAAGGGATTCACCGCCATTCCCTGGGACGGCCCTCCGGCTATTGACGGACGGGGGATGGCATCCGTCATTTTTCAGGCAACTGCAAATCGCTCCTTAAATTCGGGAATCCGATCCAAATATGCGGATCGGAATTACTTCATGATTTCCAGATATTTCTGCAGTCTCTCATCCCGCCTCGGATTCCATTTTTCGACGTTGGAAGCGATGGTGAGCGAACGTTCCCCTGAAAATTATATCAGTTTTCAATTCAAAGGCGGGGCGGCTGACTTTAAACGGCGTTTAAAAAGAGTCCATTTTATCCGGGAGATTTTAGAGGCAGTGGGGTTTCATGTCAGCGTGAAAGAGGATCATCTGGTTTCAAGGATCGAGGGGCGGGAAATATCCTATATGTTGAAGAGGTTGGAAGTATTAGGATATTTGACTCTTCACACCCGGCAACTGGATATGATCATGGACAACCCGTCTCAAGTGGAATATTATCGATCAAAGTTAAAAAGGGATATTGACATTATATTTTCGGTCTCTGCCGGCTACGAGGACCTGGAACTTAAGCCGGCTCAGGTATGACGCTTCAAGCAGTAATCCTGGTGTAAAAAACAATCGGTCATTGAAGAAACGCTTTCGTCCGTGTGCATGAGCATATCCATCTGCCGGGTAAAGAGGATCAGCCGTCCCAGTTGATCAAGAAACTCCAGTATATCCAGCGCGCTTCGCTTGTGAATCCTTGCGGTCACCCGATCGGCAACCACTTCTGTTGAGAACCCGAAATGCAGCAGGATGGAGGAAATCATACGAGTTCTCCGGTTTCGTCGGGTATCGTCGGCAGCCCCTCCTTTGAATTCGAAGTTGATGTAGTTGTTGGTTTCGGTCTCCCCGCAATACGCATCGATAATGCTGTAGTGATAACCGACCCTTGAACTGAAGTTGAGATATTTATCCGAAATGATGGCATAGCTTTTGTCTCCAAACCGCTCCGATTCCAAGTTCTGAGGGGTGAGGATCTGACGGGTGACGACTGAAAGAAACCCTCCCAGGCTGACGGGTCTGGGTTCCAGGGAGGAGAGATCTTCCCGAAGCATTCCCTTGAGGACTGCCTCGAACGGGATTGAAGAAATTTGATTCACCTTGACCTTTCTTATCCCGGTGGTTTCCGGAACAAGACCCCCTCCCAGGTCGATAATATAAAGATCCAACGGGATGTTAGGCTCTTCCAGTTTTACGGAAATTCTTCCGGAATCTGTTGCCAGGTCACTGATCTGGAACATTTCCCGATAGGCATTTTCATGTAGAAACCGCATGATGTCATGAATGGTTCGGCATCCTTGAGGAGTGAACTCCGGGGTTTTGGGATCTGTGAGTGTCAAGGGGACGATCATCTCGGCCGATTTTTTCAGAAGATGGAATACCGGTGAATCCATCATGAACACCCCTTTTGTCAATTGCATTCCGATGAGTTCAGAAACCCGGCCGGCGTAAACTTTACGTGAATAGGCATCAACCGTTAGGATATCTCCGGCACGGATGATCCGGGTGGCATGGTGTGTATTGAGAAGTGCCGGAACCATGAATTCCCTGGCTAAAGAGGCCATGTGGCCGGTTATGCTTCCTGAATCCGTCACGATGGCCCGGGCTTTTTTCATGATCGCCACAAACTTCGGGGAGGGGGATTTGGCAATCAGAATCCCGTCGTCCGGAAAATTCATGAGATCCTCATCGTTTTGAACCATGACGGCCGGACCGCTTCCGACACCAGGGTATGCGGTTTCACCCCCTTTAAGAAGAATTGAATATCCCTGAATTTCCTGATCATCCTCCTTCTCATCAAAGGGTGTTGCGGGTTGAACGCCAAACTTCAAAGGCCGGGATTGCAGAATAAAAATCCGGTTTTGATCATCAATCGCCCATTCAATATCCTGGGGTCTTTGAAAATGGCGCTCGATTCGAACTGCGAAATCCGCAAGAGCTTTCGCCTGGTCGTCGGTAAGGCAGGATCGGGCCTGAAGATGCGGTTCCACGGCCTCTTCGACGACACCTCCGGACTGGGCATGAACCAGTCGAATGGGTTTTAGATGGATCCGGACTCCAAGAAGTTCGGGCTGAGTCTCTTTTGAAAGAGTATAGGTATCCGGGGTCACGATGCCGTCGACTGCATATTTTCCCAGTCCCCATACCGCATTGATGATGATTGTGTTTTCAAGTATGTTATATGGATGATGGGTGTACATCACCCCGCTGGCCTTGGATCGGACCATTTCCATGCAGGCCACCGCCATGGCGGTGGCTTCAATGGGAACTCCTTTTTGAAGCCGGTAGAAAATGGCACGCGGAGAAAAAAGGCTGGATAATACGTGTTTATACGAATCAATGAGGCTCTCAGGGCCGACGTTCAGAATGCTCAGGTACTGGCCTGCAAATGAAAGGTCGCTGTCTTCTCCGATGGCGCTGCTTCGAAGCGCGACCTTCGGAGCGTCTGGTCCGTCGAACCGGCTTCCGGCCAAATTTTTATAGGCATTAAAAATGGCTTCCGATACTTTTGGAGGGACCCGGGATTCGTCAAACAGGCGTTGAACCTTATTACTGGCTTGGATTATCTCCTGATACCCTATATCTTCAGAATCTGGGATCATTTTCACGATGGTATTTCGGATGTCGTTTTCATCCATGAATGCTTCATATGCTGAGGTGGTAATGGCAAATCCGCCAGGTGCCGGCAGTCCAGCTTTACTCACAAGTTCTCCCAGATTCGCGTTTTTTCCTCCAATCCAGTCGATCATCTCTTTTGAGGTCTGTTCATAGGGGATAACGAATTCGATATCTTTTAATCCCTTTCTAAATTGAATGAGTCCATTGAGTTTTTCCCGGATCTCGCTGATTTTGTTTTTAAGAATGGGCTGGGGTTTTTCTGAAAGATCTGAAAAGGAATCCACCATTTTTTCTGAAAGGGCCAGAATCTGTCTTTTTTTTTCAAAGAGATAGGTCATTCCAAACATCTGATCTCCCCGAAGTTTCTCCTCGATGTCTGAAATCACTTTCAGCAGTTCGGAGTTGGTTGAAAGAATCTGTCGAAACCCCGAATATTTTTTTTTGAATAAAAAAGATGTGGCGTTGACGGAAGGAGGAAGTTTAGAATCCTTTTTGGGGAGCTTAAAGATTTTTCTAAGAAATTGCATGGGGTGATCGGTTCAATTCCCACTGCGGATGTTGACCGGAATATATCGGGTTGCCGGCCCCTGGCCGACTTTTTTCAACAATCCTTTTTTAACCAGATCCTGAAGATCATAGATAGCGGTCCTTGATGGCAGGTTTTCCCCGATGATTTCCTGGTAGCGACTACGGGTGATTTCCTTTTCTTTGAGGATGATCCAAAATGCCGTTAACTGACGTGGATTTAATCTGGATTTCAAGTCTTCCTGAAGATACGGATACTCGGACGAGTCATTTTTAAGATTCCTGACCCTCTCATCATTTGGAATTGTGGGAGCATCCACTCTGGATGCAAAGAGGATCGGTTTGGGTCCGATTAGTCGAACAGGTGCCGTCCCTTCGAGATCAATATCATCCGCCTGAATGATCTTGTTTTCAGTCATGACTACTGCCCGAGTGATGACATTCATCAATTCCCGCACATTTCCGGGCCAAGGATATTGCCTCATTTTTTCTAAGGCGCCTTTGCTCAACCCCAGACTGTTTTTATTGGCAATCATTTCCACCTGTTTCAAAAAGTGAATCGTGAGGATCGGAATATTTTCAATCTGATCCCGGAGCGGGGGAGTTTGGATGGTAATGACCTTTAGTCGGAAATACAAATCCTGTCTAAATTTTCCATCATCGATCATTTGATTTAAGTCTGCATTGGTTGCTGCAATAAGCCTCACATTAACATCCAGTTCCCGATCGCTGCCAAGAGGTTTTATTTTCCGCATGGCGATTGCCCGGAGAAGTGCCTGCTGCACACTCAAGGATGCACTTTGGATTTCGTCTAAAAAAAGAGTCCCGCCGTTTGCTTCCAGAAAGGCGCCCTTTCGATCCGACTTGGCTTCTGTAAATGCTCCTTTAATATGACCGAATAATGTGTCTAAAAGGAGGTTTTCATCCAGTTCGCCACAGTTTATAGAAATAAATGGTTTGTCGGTCCGATGGCTGTGGTTGTGAATGGCTTCGGCCGCTAACTGCTTTCCGGTTCCGGTTTCCCCGATGATCAGCACATCCACATCAACGCCGGCTGCCTTAATGATCTCTGATTTCAACTTTTCGATTTTAGATCCATATCCAATGATTTCAGGAAGTTCTATTTCGATGGAATTTTTTAAGGCTGCAGGGATATCTTCTTCAAGCCGAGCTTTTTCTTTTAAAATGGCCTGTTCGATAGTCTGGTCTTTGAATTGAAGTTCCTGAGACTGTATCTTCATTTTTTTAATCATGTTATTTATTGCCGCCTGCAGGGATACGGTCTCGTAGCCGGATAACGGCTGGAGGATCTCATTGAGCTGTCCGGACTGATGGATTTCATCTACAGCTTTGGTAAGGGTTACAATGGGACGGGTAATCATTTTTCCCAAAAGGTATAAAACAACTGCAACAATGACAACCGTCACCAGGGTGAGAATAAACATCACATCGATATGCCGGTATCCGGCCATGAGGGTAAGGCGGCTTCGATCAATATAGGCGATCCCTCCATAAATCAACGGAGGTCCGGAGCGGGTTGAGGCGAACACGATGGGAGCGTAGGCTTTAAAATATTCTTTTGTCATCCCATAAGACATTCCGGATTCCCTGCCAAGAATGAGGTCATGCTTTCCTTCACGCACATCTCCGATCATTTTCCAATAATTTCCATAAATTGAACCGGGTCTGAATGCGGTCGGCATTCCGGGTCGGCCAAGCGTACCGTTAAAACCGGCCCTTGCCATGTCCGTTGAAAGTTCATCGTCTAATCGATCCGGATCAATGGATTCAAAGAGTATCCATCCTTCCTTATCAACCATATAGCTGTATCGAAGTTCCTGGGTTCTGGGATAGGCCCAGATTGGAGATTTGGGG
>JBFMEI010000124.1:0-6607 GCA_040753295.1 Thermodesulfobacteriota bacterium
CCGCTTTAAAATGAGGGAGAAAGATGTATTCCGGAAGATTCTCCATGGACATGAGTGCGTGAAAAAAGCCGTGGGCGAGTTCCACAGGATAACAGAACGGGGCTTCTCTCTTGTCGATTCCTTCCTGAGTGAAGTGTTCGGGGATGACGACTTCGAATCCCAGGCGGGAGAAAAAACCGGAGTAAAGGGGATAGTAGGTATTGACCAGAAAGCTTCGGTTTAATCCGATGCGCCCTCTGAATCCGATTGCTCCGGTCTGTCCGGAAAAAGTTGCATGGGTTTTAAAAATCAGGGTTTGCCGGAGTCGGGCCAAATCGAGGTTTTGGATATCATACTGCAGGTTATGCCTGAGATTATAATACCGGTTGCAGGCTCCGCCGAACGCAACCTTTTTTCCTTCCAGCTCAATAACCGCGATTTGACATTTCCGGTCGCACTTCTCTTTCCCGCCCGGGCAGACGAACGACTTTCGATAGATGACCTTCCGTTGCTCCAGCACGCTGAGATCAAAACGGGATTTCTTCATCAACCCGGAGTCGATGCGCTTCTTGACTTCAAGGGCAACCCCGAAGGCTCCCATCAATCCCGGCTCAGGAGGGACGATGATCGGTTTCCCCACCAGAGAAGCCATTGCCAGGGGGACCGCGTGGTTGTAGCAGACTCCACCCTGCATAAAGACCTTTTCTCCCACGGGCCGGTTCCCTTTGACCCGGTTGGCATAATTCATACAGATCGAATAGACGAGCCCGGCCACGATATCTTCACGGCTGACGCCTTCATGAATCGCATTTTTGATATCCGATGCGATGAATGCGGCGCACTGATCGTTGAAATTGGGGGGGTGCATCCCCTTGAGGGCAATATCGGCGATCTCCGTCATCGGAACCCCCAGGGTCTCGAGAGCCGACTCTTCAAGAAATGAGCCGGTTCCGGCAGAGCAGGCTTCGTTCATGGCATAATCCGAGGGGACGCCGTTGGTGATGTAGGTATATTTTGCATCCTGACCGCCGATTTCAAAGAGGGTATCGACCTCTTTGTCAAAATAGACGGCTGCAGCGGCGTGAGCGATGATTTCATTAATCACCCCGTCTGTGAGGGCGTGAAGTCCGGCAATCTGCCGCCCGCTTCCGCAGACGCCGATCCCTTCGATCGTGACGGTCTCAGGATCCGTTCTTTCTTTAATCTGGCTGAGAATATGCCGGTAGCATGCTTTCGACGCACCTACCGGATCTCCACCGGTTCTCAGGTAGATGGAGGCAAGGACGGCATCATCTCGTTTTCTTAAGAGAACCGCCTTGGTTGTGGTTGAGCCGACATCAAGCCCAAGGATGCAGATATCTCCGGATTGAACCCGGCCCATCTCCATCTGCTTAAATTCGACCTGATTCTTAAACCGGGAGAGGGGAGGGAGGGTGTCAAAGCCGGCGACTTCTTCTCTCAGCAGAGCGGAGATGTCCGATAGCGGAACGGTTTCATGCTCCAGACTCCATAAGGCGGCCCCCAGCGCTTCAAAAACCGGAGCCTCATCGGGAACGATAAGGCCAGGGATTTCCTGCCGAAGATATTCGATCATCATTTTGTTCTGGGCGGTTCCGCCGGTGATCATGATATTCTTTTTTTCCACCCGTTTGAGAAGCTCCAGGATTTTATGAGCCATCATTTTGCAGAGTCCGGCGGTGACCCTGGACCGGGGGACGCCTTTATTGGTGGCATGGGTGCAATCCGACTTGCAGAAGACGCTGCAGCGGCCTGACACACGGTGGGGCTCTTCGGCTACGGCCCATTCCGCGGCTTCATCAAGGGAGACATTCATGCGTCGGAGCTGCTGGAGAAAAAATTCGCCGGTTCCGGAAGCGCATTTATTTCCGGTGAGCACATTGGATATCTGTCCCTGTGCATTCAACACATAGACCATAAACGTCTCTCCGCCGGCAGAAACCACGGCAGGGCAGGAAAGATCCGGCGGTTTGACATACCGGTATGCGTATTCCACGGCTTCAGGTTCAGGGATCGAGGAGAGGTTGATATGTTTTCTAAACCGTCTTCCGGTGACGGCGATATGATGAAATGATTTCAGATCGATCTCTTCAAGGATCTTCAGAAGGACTTTCTTGGGATTTCCTTCATGGGAACGAAAATAAGACCTGACCATGCGGGGCCGGTCGGCCTTGTCTGGAAATCCTTCAAGTTCAACCAGAGAGACCGTGGAAGCACCGAGGCAGATCCCGAGCGCTTTCTGAAAAGGGCCGGTTGAAAAACCAGATGCAGATGGAGTTTCAATAATATTGTTCTTCATGGGAGATCAGAGTGATTGTGCCGGTGGTTGGTATTATCGATGTTAAGAGTGATTACCTTTTTGCGTCCTGTTTTTAGAGCAGAATTCAATTCATGTCAAACCTAAATTGATCGATTGATGATGGAGGCCATGTAACCGGCTCCGAATCCATTGTCGATATTGACGACGGCGATATTGGAGCTGCAACTGTTCAGCATGGCAAACAAGGCCGTCAGTCCGCCCAGGCTCACGCCGTATCCGATGCTGGTTGGAACCGCAATAACAGGCCGGCTCACCATTCCGGCAATCACCGAAGGAAGGGCGCCTTCCATACCGGCTACGACCACCAGGACGGAGGCCTCTTCGAATCGGGTTCGGTGGTCCATCAGCCGGTGGATTCCGGCGACCCCGACATCGAAAAGGGATTCCACCCGGTTCCCCATCATCTCAGCCGTGAGGCAGGCTTCTCTGGCAACGGGGATGTCCGAAGTTCCTGCGGAAATAATCCAGATCACCCCTTTTCCGACAACAGGAGGCTCTCCTTTTTTCCAGATGATCATCCGGGCATCAGCATGATATCGGGCATCCGGAAACCGTTCGAGAATGGGTCCGGATTTGGATTCATCAATCCGTGTGGCCAGGATGATATTCTCCTGAGATTGCATCCGGGTCATGATACCGATGATCTGATCAGCGCTTTTCCCTTGACCGAAGATGACTTCCGGAAATCCCTTTCTCAAGGAACGATGATGATCGATTTGTGCATAAGAGATATCTTCAAAGGAAAGGGTGGACAACTGCCGGGCTGCAGATTCGACAGATACTTTTTTTTCAGCAACCGAATGAAGAATTTGAAACAGAATCTCACGATTCAAAAAGATTCTCCTTTAAACCGGGTTCAGGTGATATATTGACGAACAGACCTGATCAAGCTATTCTTTGCCCGCAATCTTTAAAAAAATACTTTTTTGTTTATATCATAAAAATCGATTATGCAAAACAGCCGGTTGAAAAAAGAATCAAGAAAAGTCGCACTCATCATTCCATCGCGTTATGGATCCACGCGGTTTATGGGGAAACCGGTCGCCGAGATCCTGGGAAAGCCCATGATCGAGTGGGTTTACGAACGGGTGAAGCGTCTGAAAGTCGTGTCTCAAATCGCAGTGGCCACGGACGACCCGCGGATCGCGGATCTGGTCAGGAGGTTCGGAGGAAACGCCGTAATCACATCTTCTGAAAACAGGTCAGGAACGGATCGCGTCGCTGAAGCCGCAGAAATAATGGGCCTGGATCCGGAGGATATTGTGATAAACGTCCAGGGAGATCAGCCTCTCATTGATCCCCGCTGCATTGAAGCCCTCATCAACCCCTTCTTTGAGATGCCGGATCTGGAGACCGCCACCCTGGCGTTTCCGATTGTTGACGCTGATGAGATCACCAATCCAAAGGATGTCAAGGTCGTTTTTGATCAAGACGGATATGCCCTCTACTTTTCCCGGTCTCCCATCCCCTTCGGCCGGGATCCGGATACGAGTTATGAAGTTTACAAGCATCTGGGAATCTATGCCTATACCCGGGCCTTTCTGGAGGTTTTCCGGAGTCTTCCTGAAGGAAGACTGGAAAGGATCGAAAAACTGGAGCAGTTAAGAGGAATGGAATATGGTCATCGCATCCGGGTGGTTGTGACGGAATACGATTCACCGGAAGTCGATCAGCCGGAGGATATTGCCAGGATTGAGAGTCGGCTCCGGAGGATCGGATCGGTCAGTCCTTGATGTCCTGCTCGGTAATTTTACCGGGTTTTACTTGTCCCGGATCAGAGACCGGAGCCGGTCGGGGAGGAGATTTTTGTCCCAGACCTCCTGCGGCTTTTTCCAGGGTTTCAATCTTTCCATCCATGGACTGGATCCTGCCTTCGAGACTTCGCGTCGCCTCGGTCAAGGCCTGACGGTAGGCCCGCTGCTCGGCTTTCAGTTTGATCTCGAGGATCTGTTTATCCAGTTTTTCTGCAGATACGGCATCGAGCCGGTTTTGAATCCGCTGATGATCGACGTTGATTTTTCCCATATTCCCGGATAATTTAGCCGATTCTGCAGAGAGCTTTTTATCCATGGCACCGATGGCGCCGGAAAGCGCGGCGAGCTCCTTGTGAATGGCGGAGATGGCCTGATCCGACTTTCCCACTGCCGTCTCCATCTCCTTCTTGTCCGGTCTGGAGGTTTCCAGGGCTGCGATCTTGGTATTGAATCCCTGAATGATTTCTCTCAGCTCGGCGATCTGTTTTTCAATCGACGCGTCTTTTTTCACCCCGGATTTTTTGATTTCCTGCTGGCTTTCGGTTTGAGACGAAAGCTGTTTTTCAATATTTTTCGAGATGCTGTCGATTTCAAGAGTGCTGCTTCTTTGAACCCGATCCAGGCGGCGGGTCATGTCAAAATATCCGAATCCCAGGGCTGCCCCCAGGACAGAGAAAAGGATGATCGGAAGATACGGCATGACATGCCGGACCGGCCGGGGAGGTCCTTCCTCGGGGTGGTCGAAACCTTCAGCAGGATGGGATTCATTCTCCTCGATGCAGATTCGAAAACGGGACGGTTCTTTCTCTTTCATTTTGCTCATTCCCATTCGATGGTGGCTGGGGGTTTTGAACTGATGTCGTAGACGACGCGATTGACCCCCCTGACTTCGTTGATGATCCGGTTTGAAATGGTTCCCATGAGGCGGTAGGGGAGCTTGGCCCAATCGGCCGTCATGGCATCGATGCTCGTCACGGCCCGGATCGCGGCGATATTCTCATAGGTGCGATGATCGCCCATGATTCCGACGCTTTTAATCGGAAGGAGGACGGCGAAGGATTGCCATAATTTTTTATAATATCCGTTCTGCCGGATCTCCTCAATCAGGATGGCGTCCACATCCCTTAAAATGGAAAGGCGTTTCGGCGTCACTTCCCCCAGGATTCGGATCGCGAGCCCCGGTCCGGGAAAGGGCTGGCGCCAAATCAGGTCATCCGGAAGGCCCAGTTGTTTTCCCAGTTTTCTCACTTCATCTTTAAAGAGATACCGGAGCGGCTCAATCAGTTTAAGCTTCATCCGTTTCGGAAGGCCTCCGACATTATGATGCGACTTGATCACGGACGAGGGGCCTCCGAAAGCGGACATGGATTCAATGACATCCGGATAAAGGGTTCCCTGAGCCAGGAATTCCGCCCCCTTGATTTTTCCGGCTTCAGCTTCGAATACCCTCATGAAGAGGCGGCCGATGATCTTCCGTTTTTTTTCCGGATCCGTCACGTTCGACAACCCGGAGAGAAACAGGGTTCCGGCATGGATATGCCGGATATTCATCCTGAAGTGCTCTTTAAAAACCAGCTTTAAATGCGATGCTTCATTTTTTCTCAAAAGGCCGTTATCGACAAAAATGCTCGTTAACTGGGATCCCACAGCCGTATGGATCAATACCGCGCTTACCGATGAATCGACCCCGCCGCTTAATCCCAAAATCACTTTTTTATCGCCGACCGTTTCCCGGATTTGACGGATGGCATCCTTTGCAAAGGATGCCATGGTCCAGGTGGGGCGGCATTTGCAGATGTCGAAGATAAAATTTTTCAGTATCCGGTTTCCGGATGGAGTATGATGGACTTCAGGATGAAACTGAAGGCCGTAGAGGTTTCGTCCCGGATCGGCGACTGCGGCGATCCGGGTGTTTTCGGTGGAACCGGTCAATTGAAATCCGGGTGGAAGCGACGAGACGGAATCGCCGTGGCTCATCCAGCAGGGGGTCTCCCTGGGGATTCCATTGAAGATGTACCGGGGATTTTTGACTTTAAATACGGCAAATCCGTATTCCCTTTTCCCGGCCTTGTCCACCTGTCCGCCCAGGGCATCCATCATGAACTGCATGCCGTAGCAGATCCCCAGAATGGGGATTCCGAGGCCGAAAAGAGCCGGGTCGACCCTGGGGCTCTTTTTTTCATAAATGCTTGAGGGGCCTCCGGACAGGATAATCCCCTGGGGTTTCATCCGCTGCAGGGCCTCAATGGAAATGGAGGGAGGTTCGATCCGGCAGAAGACATTCAACTCCCTGACCCGCCGGGCGATCAACTGGTTGTACTGGGAACCGAAGTCAATGACTAGAATCATATCCTGACGACTCACTTTGCTGAAAGGGTGGATTTTGGCGTTTACGAAAGCTATCCGAATATGGTAAAGACTGCGGGAAATGTCAACCCGAATTTAACACCTGAATCCTGCATGAAAATTTATGAGAAAGAGATGTAAATTATAACACAAAAGCATCTGGAGCAAATTTATCAGAATAAACGCGTGC
>JBFMEI010000125.1:0-6589 GCA_040753295.1 Thermodesulfobacteriota bacterium
CTCTATCCTTACTGAAAGATCTGGAGTTGAAATCGATTCAAATTTCTTTTCCTATTTTCCGACATGGAGCTCTTTTTTCGAAATGTGCCAAAATGGAGAATGCCAAAATGGGACAGCATTCTCCTTATAAATAAAGAAGAACCTGCTGCTTAACAATCATGTTCCATATTGGCATATATGAGCGCAAAACTCAAGAGATACGCACTCTCCGGTTTTTAAGCCATATCGTTTTTAATATATTGATATAATTAATAATCGATTTATTTGAAACGCAATGAACCCAACCGGCATAAAACTTGCTCTTCAGGCTTTGAAAACAATCTGAGTCGGATCAGGAGGGGTCGCCATGAGGCTGAAACATAAATTCAATGAAGGCGAATTTGCCGTTCTTGCTGAGATCGAGCCTCCCAAAGGGGTGGATGTATCAGGAATGATAGCCAATGCGACGCGCGTCAAAGGGAGAATCGATGCATTTTTAGTACCGGAGATGAGCAACGCCGTCATGCGGATGAGTGCCCTTGGCGCCTCGATGATCCTGCAGCAGAAAGGGATGGAAACCGTCATGCAGGTATGCTGCCGGGATCGCAACCGGATCGCATTGCAGGCCGATCTCCTGGGAGCCTATGCCTGTGGAATCAGAAATATCATGGCGGTTACCGGAGCTGACCCGAGTTTCGGAGATCATCATCAGGCCAGACCGGTTTACGATATCACGCTTCAGGAGTTGCTTCAGGCTGTCCTGACTCTTCGAAAAGGAAAGGACATGGCCGGGATAGAGCTTCAGGGTGCGCCGGATTTTCTTATGGGAAGCATGATCAATGCCGGGGAAAAAGGGAAATCACCCGGAAATCTGATTGATGAAATGAACCGGAAAACGGATGCCGGGGCTCAATTTTTCATGACCCAGCCGTTGTTTGATCTCTCGACGATCAGGGATTTTCTAAAACAGGTGGATCTTCAAAAGATCAAAATGATTCCCACGGTTTTACTGCTGAAGTCTGTCGGAATGGCCCGGTATATCCGGAAAAATGTCAATGACATATTTATTCCGGATTCCCTGATCGATCGGATTCAAGAAGCTTCGGACAAAGTGCGCGAGTGCATTCAAATCGCATCCGAACTGATTACCGCGTTCAACCAGGAAGGTTTCAGCGGCGTTCTAATTTCGACGCTTGGATGGGAAGACAGAATTTCAGATATTCTTGATGAAAGGAAAGGATGAATCCATGCTGAGAGAAGGAATCATCACCCCCGAAGAGCCGGCGGATTCCCCGTCAACGGATCTGATCGGCGCGGTCGCAATTCTTGGAGGCGGCATTGCCGGGATGCAGGCAGCCCTCGATCTGGCGAACTCAGGATATTATGTCTATCTTCTTGAAAAGTCGCCTGCCATCGGCGGAACCATGGTTCAACTGGATAAAACCTTTCCCACCCACGATTGCGCCATGTGAATTGTCGCCCCCAAGCTGGTCGAGGTCGGCCGGCACCTGAACATCGAAATCCTGGCCATGTGTGAAATCCTTGACGTCAAAGGCCGGAAAGGGAATTTTTCGGTCACCGTCAAAAGATCCCCCCGATATGTCGATATGGAAAAATGTATCGCCTGCGGCACCTGCGCCGAAAAATGTCCGGCCAAAGCAACCGATGAATATAATCAGGGACTTGTCAAACGCAAAGCCGTCTATATCCCCTATTCCCAGGCCCTTCCTTTTAAATATGTCATCGATCCGGTGAAATGCATTTACTTTAAAAACGAAAAATGCAGAGCCTGTGAAAAATTCTGCCCCACTCATGCAATCAACTTCGGGGAAAAAGAAGAGGTATTTTCCTTAACCGTCGGCTCAATTATCTTGTCCGGCGGCTCCAGGGCCTTTGATTCTCCCATCCTGGAAGACTTCTATCATCATTCAAGCAATCCGAATGTTGTAACCGGCCTTGAATTCGAACGAATCCTCAGCACTTCAGGGCCTACTGCCGGCAGCCTGGTGCGCCTCTCGGACAACCGCGAGCCTCGAAAAATCGCGTGGCTGCAATGTATCGGGTCCAGGGATACAAATCGCTGCGGGAACGGATACTGCTCGGCCGTCTGCTGCATGTATGCCATCAAGGAAGCCAAAATCGCCAAGGAGCATTCGCACGGCAACCTCGACTGCGTCATCTTTAATATGGATATTCGGACGTTTGCAAAAGATTACGAACAGTACTACCGGCGGTCCGAAGTTGAAGACGGTATCCGTTTTATCCGGTCGCGGATCCATGCCATTGATGAGACCGGTGAGGATCGAAATCTCAAAATCCGCTATCTATCCGAGTCCGGCGACATACGCGAAGAGGTGTTCGATATGGTGGTCCTCTCTGTGGGACTGATGATCCCTCCTTCAACCATTCAACTGGCCCGTCTGCTGGATATTAATCTCGACCGCTATAACTTTGCCTTAACCCGGACATTGATGCCGGTCGAAACCTCCAGGCCCGGCATTTTTGCCTGCGGTGTATTCCAGGGCCCCAAAGATATCCCCAGCTCTGTAACCGAAGCCGGCGCAGCCGCATGTGCAGCCGGCATCAGTCTCTGGCCGGTTCGTGGAACCAGAACCCGGAGCCTGGAAAAGCGCAAGGAAATGGATCTGTCGGGCCAGGAGCCGCGCATCGGTGTTTTTGTATGCAGTTGCGGCATCAATATTGCCGGCGTGGTGGATGTTAAAGCGGTCTCAGCCTATGCGGCACGGCTTCCCCATGTCGTATTTACAACAAACAGCCTCTTCTCCTGTTCTCAGGATTCTCAAAAATTGATGAGAGAGATGATCAAAGAACACCGGCTCAACCGGGTGGTTGTAGCCGCATGCAGTCCAAAGACCCATGAAGGAATCTTCATGGACAATCTGGAGGAGTGCGGCCTTAATAAATATCTCTTTGAAATGACCAATATCCGCAATCAAAACTCCTGGGTACACTCGGAAAATCCGCCAGGGGCCACTGAAAAAGCAAAAGAGCTGGTGCAAATGGCTGTGGCACGGGCAGCCGCTCTTCATCCCCTGTCTGAAAAGCAGATCCCGGTCGTCCAAAGGGCTCTTATAATCGGCGGCGGTGTCGCCGGTATGAATGCTGCTTTAGGATTGGCTGATCAGGGATATGAGGCCGTATTGGTGGAAAAAGAAAAAAAGCTGGGTGGACTGGCCGTTCGCCTTACGACCACCATCGATGGCTCCAACGTCCGGGACTATCTGGAATCCCTTGTGAAAAAGGTGTCCGCCCATTCAAGAATTCAGGTCCTGACAAATTCGCTTATCGTCGGATTTTCAGGGTTTAAAGGGAATTTTAAGACCGAACTTCTGGTCGGTCCGGGAATGTATACAAGAACCGTTGAGCATGGGGCGGTGATTCTTGCCACCGGCGCCACCGAATATCAACCCAAAGAATATCTTTACGGCCGGCATCCCGGAATCATGACTCAGATCGAATTGGCCGAGCAGCTTGAAATCAAAGGAGCGGATGATTTGAACCGGGTGGTCATGATTCAGTGCGTCGGCTCCCGAAACAATGAAAATCCGAACTGTTCAAGGGTCTGCTGCCAGTCGGCCGTTAAAAACGCACTCACCCTTAAGAAACTTCGCCCTGAAGCCGATGTATGCATTCTTCACCGCGACATCAGAACATACGGACTTCTGGAAGATTACTACACCAAAGCCAGACAGAGCGGTGTCTCCTTTATCCGCTACGACCCTGATGACCCGCCGGTCGTTGAGCCTGTAGAAAACGCCCTTCAGGTGACGTTTCCGGATCAGGAGTTGGGGTATCGGATCCGTAAAGAGTGCGATGTGGTCATCCTGAGCGCAGGGATGGTCCCCCAGGACACTGAAGAATTGGCATCCATCATCAAACTGGACCGGAATACAGAAGGCTTTTTTATGGAAGCCCATGTCAAACTGAGACCGGTGGATATGGCCACGGACGGCATCTTCGTTTGCGGAACTGCACATGGCCCGAAACTCTTATCAGAGGCCATTTCCCAGGCCTATGCCGCCGCATCCCGGGCCGCTGCTCTGCTTTCCCGCACTCATTTGACTCTGTCAGCCGTGACCGCCAAAGTCGAACCTGAGAAATGCGCAGCCTGTTTAATCTGCCTGAGAGCATGCCCTTACCATATCCCAAAGATCAATCCGGAGGGGGTAAGCGAGATTGACCCGGCCCTTTGTCACGGATGCGGCATTTGCGCGGCCGAATGTCCGGCCAAGGCGATTCAGTTGAGCTGGTATGAAGATGATCAACTCCTTTGCCAAGTCGAAGCACTGCTTAAGGGAGCGGCCTGATGGAACAGTTTGAACCGGTCATCATTTCATTCTGCTGCTACTTCTGAGGATACAGCGCAGCGGACCTGGCAGGTTCCATGCGGTTGAGATATCCGGCCAACGTTAAAATCGTGCGGGTGCCATGCACCGGAAAGGTGGACATCCTTCATATCCTGAAGGCGTTCGAAAAAGGAGCGGACGGCGTCTACATCGTCGGATGCAGGGAAGGCGAATGTCATTATCAGGGGGGAAATTTGAGAGCTCGAAAACGGGTGACACAGTCTCAGAAAATTTTAGACACCATTGGAATCGGCGGGAAGAGAGTCCAGATGTTCAACCTGTCGTCTTCTGAAGCTCCCCGCTTTGCCCGGATTGCCGGAGAAATGGTTGATCAGATCATTGAGTTGGGGCCGAATCCCGTCAAAAAGAGCAGAACAGGAAGAGAACATCCAACGGCCTGTTTATCAACAGAGGGGGCTGTCTCATGATTGTTGCCGATAAAAAACCGATCGAGGAAATCATTGCCGAAATGAAAGACAAGCAGAGGATCTTTATTGTGGGTTGCAATGAATGCGTCACGGTTTGCGAAGCCGGAGGAAAAAAAGAGGTCGGCATCCTTGCCTCTGCGCTTCGAATCTATTTTCTCAAAGAGGGGAAAGAGTCAACCGTCGAGGAAATGACTCTGCAGCGTCAGTGCGACCATGAATATCTCGAGGAGATTCGAAACGTCATGGATAACTATGACGCCGTTATCTCGCTGGCATGCGGGGTCGGCGTCCAGTTTATGGCTGAAAAATATCCATCGACTCCGATCTATCCGGGAGTGAACACCTGTTTTATGGGAGTCACTGAGAAACGGGGGCTTTGGACCGAACGCTGTCAGGGGTGCGGTCAATGCATTCTCGCCCGTACCGGAGGGATCTGTCCGATCTCCCGCTGCGCCAAACGGCTTCTGAACGGCCCCTGCGGCGGCTCCACCAAAGGACATTGTGAAATTCGCAAAGAGCTTCCCTGCGGATGGCAGTTGATTATCGACCGACTCAAAGCGCTGGGCCGGCTTGATGAATATGAAATTATTTATCCCATTAAAAACTGGTCCTTCGAGAGATCAGGAGGGCCGAGACAGGTGCTCAGGGAGGATGTGCAGGAATGAACGTCAAAACGCCGAGCAAACTTGAAAAAATCCTTGCCGCAGGCCATCTGGCCGTAACCTCCGAGTGCGGGCCTCCTCGGGGGAGCGACCCGCAAACGATCACCAAGAAAGCCGAATTGATGAAAAATCACGTGGATGCCATCAACATTACCGACAACCAGACCTCGGTGACGCGATTATGCAGCCTGGCGGCCTGCATTCACCTTAAGCTCATGGGACTTGAGCCTGTTCTGCAGATGGTCACCCGTGACCGCAACCGTATTGCGCTGCAAAGCGACATTCTGGGGGCCGCCTCTTTTGACATCCACAACATTCTCTGTCTTTCCGGCGATCATCAGATTTTCGGAGACTCTCCCCAAGGGCAGAATGTATATGACATCGACTCCATTCAATTGATTCAGACCGTGAGATATATGCGTGATGAAGGGAAATTTCTGGGCGGTGACACCCTTATCCGCCCTCCGCAAATGTTCGTCGGGGCTGCAGCCAATCCTTTTGCCGACCCTTTTGAAATCCGTGTTCCTCGGCTGGCTAAAAAAGCGGCGGCCGGAGCTGAATTTATTCAAACCCAGTGCATCTACAACCTCGAAAAATTCGAACTCTGGATGAAAATGGCCTGCACCCGGGGCCTGCATGAGAAGGTTCATATTCTGGCCGGGTTGACCCCTTTGAAATCCGCCGGCATGGCCCGGTATATGAAAACCCGGGTCCCGGGAATGGACGTCCCGGATGATATCGTCAAAAGAATGGCCGGAACCCCCAAAGAAAAGCAGCCCGAAGAAGGGATTGCCATATGCATTGAATCCATTGAGCGTCTTAAAAAGGTGGAAGGAGTTCATGGATTTCACCTTATGGCGATCGAATGGGAAGAAATGGTCCCTGAAATTGTGGAGAAAGCCGGTTTTTATCCAAGGCCGAAGGTGTAACGATTTCACCCTCGAGCAAGGAGGGCGGATTTAACTAGAGGTGCACGAAGCATCTGTGAAGGAGGTAATCCATGAATAAGAAAAAAAGAATCCTGGTGGTGGATGATGAACCTGATTTCTGTTCCATTGTTCAGGGGCAGTTGGAGAAGGAAAACTTCGAAGTTGAACTGGCTTACAACGGCGTCGAGGGTCTGGAAAAAGTCCGGGCAAATCCGCCGGATGCC
>JBFMEI010000126.1:0-6555 GCA_040753295.1 Thermodesulfobacteriota bacterium
CAGGTTTGCAGAAGTGTTTTCCAATACCAAAGGGACGTTTCATTCCGGATATTTCGAGAACGAGCCGGATACAGACTGGTCGCTTCCGGGAAATCGGAAATGGGCGGAATCGATTCGAAATCAATGGAAAAACAGGGCCGATGACTTTCCGAAAGAGATTCCCATTGTCGCGGCCGGGACCATCCGATTTCAAGGCAGGGAGATGATTCCGGAGTATGATCCGAATTTCGGGCCTGAAAAAGAGCTGATCTCGCAGGTCGCGCAGTCGAACGAAGAGGATGTGGATCAGGCTGTGGCTGCGGCCCAGGCGGATCCGGATGCATGGCGAACGAAATCCTTGAGAGAGCGGCATCAAATTCTTTCAACGGCGGCGGATGAGATGCGGCGTTCCAGAGGAGACTTGATCGGCGTCGTGGCGGCCGAAACCGGAAAAATTTTTACCGAAGCGGATGTGGAGGTTTCCGAAGCAGTCGATTTTTTGGAGTATTACCCCCATGCGATTCGGGAATTTGCCGGATTGTCGAATCTGGCATGCCGGGGGAAAGGGGTCGGCGTGGTCGTCTCTCCGTGGAATTTCCCTATTGCGATTCCCTGCGGTGGGGTCACTGCCGCGCTTGCCACCGGGAATACGGTCATCTTGAAACCGGCGTCATCCGCAGTTATGACAGCATGGGAGCTGTGCCGATGCTTCTGGAATGCGGGTGTTTCAAGAAACACCCTTCAGTTTCTTCCGGGCGCAGGATTCCGGATCGGCAGTAGTCTCATCCGTCATCCCGGAGTCGATTTTGTTATTTTTACCGGAGGAACCGAATCCGGGTTGGGGATTTTAAAACAAAGACCTGACCTTATCCTGGCAGCCGAGACCGGAGGTAAGAATGCGACCATTGTGACTGCCATGGCCGACAGAGATCAGGCGGTTCGAAATGTGGTCTATTCGGCATTTGGAAACTGCGGGCAAAAATGCTCTGCGACATCCCTCCTGATTTTAGAGGATGAGGTTTATCAGAGTGAGCATTTCAGAACTCAACTGGTGGATGCGGCAGGGAGCATGAATGTGGGCTCTGCATGGGATTTTGAAAACAGAATGGGGCCCCTGGTCCGGCCTCCGGATGGTGATTTGAAACACGCCTTGACACAGCTTGAGCCTGGTGAGTTCTGGGTATTGGAACCTAAAAATCTCCATGGAAATCCGAATTTGTGGACGCCTGGGATTAAATACGGCGTCGCACCGGGCTCTTATACCCATATGACGGAATTTTTCGGACCCGTTCTGGGCGTCATGCGGGCGAAAGATCTTTCCCATGCCATTGAGCTCGCGAATCAGACCGGCTATGGTTTGACATCGGCCATTGAAAGCCTTGATCTCCGGGAGCAGGAGATTTGGAAAAAAACAATTCAGGCCGGGAATCTTTATATCAACCGCGGGACAACCGGTGCCATGGTGCTCCGCCAGCCTTTCGGTGGTATGGGGAAATCGGCCATCGGCCCGGGAATCAAGGTCGGCCATTCCAATTACCTCTCTCAGTTTATGGATTTTGAGGAGGTCGGATTCCCCGGAAGGGGGGTTATCATGAAGAATCATGCTCTTTTAAGAACAGTCCAGCATCTGAAAACCAAGCTGAACTGGGGATTGGTCTCGGCATTCAAGGAGGATTTCAACAAGCTTGTCCATGCGGTCCACAGCTATTTATACTGGTATGAAGAAGAATTCGGAAGAGGAAAAGATTATTTTCATCTCCGGGGTCAGGAGAATATTCTGGGATATCTCCCGGTCGGACGGGTGGTGGTTCGACTCCATGAAGACGACACTCTTTTCGAAACTCTGGCGCGCACGGCAGCGGCCGTCATAACCGGATGCGACCCCCTCATCAGCATTCCTTCAACATTGAACAACCGTGTTACGGATTTTGTTTGCGGACGAGAGGCAAAGCCCTTTATCGGCGCATCGAAAATCGTTCGACAGTCGGATGCGGAATTGGCCGGAATATTGAACAGAATCCATCGCATTCGATATGCAGCACCCCGCCGGGTTTCCACCCTGATCAGCAAGGCAGCCGCTCGGTCCGGATTTTATATTTCGAGGAGTCCGGTGTTAATGGAGGGGAGAATTGAACTGCTGCAGTATTTGCGGAGTCAGAGCATTTGTGATACATATCATCGGTATGGAAATTTAGGGGGGCGCGGGATTTAATAAGTGGACATGACGCAAAAGGACCAGGTAAAAGGGGTGCGGATCGGGTACGGTTACGTCATTATCGCCGCACTTCTATGGGGGATATCCGGATCGAGTGCCAAATTTCTGTTCAACAGCGGCGTTTCACCCTTTCAACTGGTTCAGCTCCGCTTGACGCTTGCTGCAGGGATTCTTCTCCTCATCCTTATTTTTATCCGGCCTGCCCTGTTGAAAATCCCTCTAAAAGACGTCCTTTATTTTGTCGTCTTTGGAACTGTTGGGATGGCCGGTGTGCAGTTCACATATCTCTATACCATCAGTAAAATCAATGTTGCTGCAGCGATTTTACTCCAATATATGGCCCCGTTTTTCATCATCCTGTATTCGTTTTTATTCCAGGGTGAAAAACCGACGGTTGCCACCGGCATGGCTCTTCTGGGAGCCTTTATCGGATGTTATCTGGTGGTGGGTGCCTATAATCTGGATATTTTGGCCCTGAACCGACTCGGAGTGATATCCGGGATCTGCTCTGCAATAACATTTGCCTGGTATGGGGTCTATGGTGAATACGGCATGAGACGATACGATCCATGGACGGTTCTTTTTTTCGCTTTTTTATTCGGTACCCTTGTCTGGAACATCATCCATCCGCCCCTGGAGGCATTCAATCGGTCGTACACATTCATTCAGTGGGTGTGGATTCTGTATATCTCTGTTTTGGGAACTCTTCTTCCTTTTGGGCTTTATCTAAAAGGAGTCAACTACATTCGTGCTGCCAGAGCAGGTATTGCAGCGACCCTTGAACCTATCTCGGCAGGGATACTGTCCGCTGTTTTTTTAAAAGAGTTTCTAGGGCCGCTTCAGATTTTGGGCGGGGTCCTGGTGATTGCGTCCGTCGTTATGCTCCAGCTTAAACAGGAGATCGACGAAAAAGCTCCAGCCGTTATCAAAGCAAGACTTGAAAAAGAACAGGGAGCCCGGCGGACTGAAGCAGGCCTGTGAATCCAGAGAGTGAAGGAGGGTATCATGAAGGGGGTTGTTTTTGTGGAGTTTTTGGAGATGGTTGAGAATCGTTTTTCCTTTGAAATGAGCGACCGGATCATTGAGTCATCTAATCTGCCTTCAAAGGGAGTTTATACATCCGTAGGAACCTATGACTATCATGAAATTCTGACTTTGGTTGAAAATCTGTCACAGCAAACCAACATACCCGCCGAAGACCTGCTCAAAGAATTCGGCCAATATTTATTTAAACGCTTTTATGAGATGTTTCCGGTCTTTTTCGAAGGGGTTAAATCGAGTTTCGACTTTCTGAGCCGGGTGGAAAATTATGTCCATCTGGAAGTGAAAAAGCTGTATGCGGATGCAGAGCTCCCTACCTTCGAATGCAGCTTTCCGGAACCGGAACAACTGAATATGAAATATCAATCCAAACGGAATTTAAGGTATCTGGCGGAAGGGCTCATCAAGGCGTGCATCGAACATTATCGCGAAAGCTGCAACATTGAGGTGAAAACGGTTTCCGGAGACCCTCTGACAACGCTCTTTCTCATTACGAAAACCGCGTGATCCGCCATGACCGAAGAGATCAGTATTCTCCGTCGGCGGCTGGAACGGGAACGGCAGGCAAGAAAAGAGGCCGAACGGATTGCAGAAGAAAAGAGCCGTGAGCTTTTCATTAAAAATCAGGAACTGATAAAGGTCGCCGAAGCCGAACGAAAAGTTCGGGAGCAAGTCGAACGGCTTTCAGTCACTGATTTTTTAACCGGATTTTACAACCGGAGATATCTGAATCAGACCGGAAAAAAACTATTCATGCTCTCCGACAGGCATAACCGCCCCCTTTCCGCCATCATTGCCGACATCGACCATTTTAAAACCATCAATGACGCCTATGGACATGCAACAGGGGACAACGTTCTCATCAGTTTTGCCGATGTGTGCAGGACAATGATCCGGGAATCGGACCTCGCATCCCGCTATGGAGGAGAGGAGTTCTGCTTCCTTCTTCCCGAGACGGATTCCGGATCGGCCTGCCATGTTGCAGAGAGACTTAAAGCAGGCATTTCGAATATGGAAGTCCGGGAAGGAAGCCGGACCATCCGAATAACCGCAAGTTTTGGAGTGAGTGAGCGGTTTGAAGATGATGATTCGGTCGAAAATATTTTGAATCGAAGCGATGAGGCTCTCTATGAAGCCAAACGCTCCGGCAGAAATCGAGTGGTCTTGTGGCGGCGGCGCGTGTCCGACAAAGGGGAGATTATATGATTTTAAAGAAGTGGGCTGGAACGTTCTGCGCTCTTTCAGCGATACTGGCTGTCGTATCCTGCGCAACCCTCTCAAAAGAAGAGTGCCAGACTGCGGATTGGTATCAGATCGGCCTCATCGACGGCAGCAAGGGGCGCGAGTATCATCATATCGCCAAACATAACAAAGCCTGTAGCGAATATGGTATCAGGCCGGATTTCGACCGGTACAGCCAGGGAAGAACTGAAGGATTAAAGCACTTTTGCACCCGTGAAAAGGGATTTAAGGAAGGGGAGAAGAACGGCGCTGATGGTTCCGTATGCCCCCCTGAATCGAGAAATGCTTTTATGGAAGGGTATCAGGTTGGAATTCAGGTTTATACACTCAAGGAAAGGATCAGCAAAATCGAGTCGGAGATGGATAAATACCGGCATCAAAGAAAAGAAACAAAAGATCCTGAAAAACTGGATCTCCTCAACACCCTTATCAGCAAATTGGCACGTGAGCGTGATGAAATCGAGGATATGATTGCTGACATTAGAACCAGAAACGGGTTTTGATGATGCCTCAACAGGAATGAAACGTTTGTAAACGGATTTGAGAAGGAGGTAAAGGAAATGAAAAAAAAAGATTTCAAACTTCCGGTAGCCCTTGGAATGATCATGCTGCTTTTTCTTTCGGTTTCATGTGCGACAATCCCTCATCTCCAAATGACCTATCGGCTTCAGGGAGAGGGGAAAGGTCTTGCCGGAAAGAAGGTGTTTATCATTGCCGAAGACATGAGGAAGGATAAACTGACCTTTGGAAAAGGGGCGCGGAAGGGATTTGAGAAAACTTCCGAGGATATAGCCCTTGCCATTGTCAGGGGATCGGAGCCGGCTGCGAAAAAAGGGATTTATCAGCCTTCGGTTCTTTTAAAAGAAGCAATGGAAAGCCGGTTGAAACATGAAGGAATCGATATTGTTCCGGAAGGGGCGTCTCCTTTTGGGATCGCCCTGTCTCTCAAATCATTCCTGCTCGATCGGGTCGAGCGGAAATGGCTGGTGAACATGGCATATGAGGCCCGATTGATGAAGGATGGGAAAATGATAGCCAGTGAAACCGTAAGCGGTGAGGCGGAACGGTATGAACTCGTCGGTAAGGAGCAGGCAGAGGTTATTCTTGGAGAAATTTTTACCGAGGTGGTGAATCGACTCGATCTGAATAAATTGTTCCAAAAATCTAGCTGATCAATTGTCACCCAATTTAGGTGTCACTAATAATGAACGCCGACCCCGGGATCGGGTGCCGGCGTTCATTGTTTCATGGAACGTATCGGATTACTTGGCTGTTCTCGATTTTGCCAGACCGATCCGGCTTAAGGCGTCTTCAATTTCACCAAGAATGGCCGGATCATCAATCGTAGCGGGCATTTTCCATTCTTTATTGTCTGCGATTTTCTGGATAGTGCCTCTCAGAATTTTTCCTGAGCGGGTTTTAGGAAGGCGTTTCACCACCGTGGCGGTTTTAAACGACGCCACCGGTCCGATTCGATCCCGAACCATTTTGATCACTTCTTTAATAATAGCATCATATTCGCGGGAAACACCGGCTTTAAGCACGACAAAGCCCACCGGAACCTGCCCCTTCAGATCATCATCCACTCCAAGTACCGCGCATTCAGCCACATCCGGATGATTCGACAGAACCTCTTCCATGGCTCCTGTAGATAATCGGTGGCCGGCCACGTTGATAATGTCGTCGGTCCTCGACATCACGTATACATACCCTTCTTCATCAATAAAACCGGCATCGGCTGTCTTGTAATAGCCTGGAAATTCCTTAAGATACGAGTCAATATATCGATCATCCGCATTCCACAGGGTGGGCAAAGAACCTGGAGGAAGAGGGAGTTTTACAACCAGGGCTCCGATTTCACCGGATTTGACGAGTTGATTCGAGGAATCCACGACTTTCACATTCCATCCCGGCGCAGGTTTTGTCGGAGATCCTTCCTTAACCGGCAAATGTTCAAGTCCCATGCTATTGGCGCAGATCACCCATCCGGTTTCGGTTTGCCACCAATGATCAATGACCGGGATGTTGAGCGCGTTTTCAGCCCAGTGAAGCGTATCAGGATCAAGCCGCTCACCAGC
>JBFMEI010000127.1:0-6534 GCA_040753295.1 Thermodesulfobacteriota bacterium
CCCGGCTATATATCCGCCAAAGATCTGCTTCCCATGTTACGGTATATCCATACCAACAGTTATAAGACCATGACCCTTAAAGCATTTTTAAAACAAAAGTGATGCCGAATAAAATCGACCTCATTTTCTTGGGAAGAAACCATTAACTTATCAACACTGACATCAGCACTGACATGCAGTAAAACCCCTGAAGCCCCATCCGGGGATATCTTCAGACCGACCGCTGTTTTTCTTCTGTTTTATAATGAGACAAACCCCCATATTCTGACAATTCAAAAAGCAGACACCCAGGGATATCCCTGGAGAAATCAGGTCGCCCTTCCAGGAGGGCACATCGATCTCCTCGATTCAAGCCCATTGGATGCGGCCTTTCGAGAACTGGAAGAGGAGCTCGGTATCGGCAAAAACCAGGTCAGCCTGATATGTTCGCTGGGGCATTTTCAAACCATTAACAACAGGGATATCCAGGTCTTTTGCGGGACTTGGAATGAAAACGGACCTGTCCGCTTTGACCCTTCCGAAATTTCCAGGGTGATCGAAATTCCTCTTATGGATTTATTCTGTATTCACATGAATCGCGGATATCACGGCCGCGTCCCGGAAATGACAGAATTGATGTATCCCTTCCGCGATGTAGTGATCTGGGGGGTTACCGGAAGAATCATCCATTTTCTCCTGGAGACCCTCAGCGGCGTTCTGAAATCAGACGGGCTATCCGAATGCCGGTCGACAGGATGATAACAGCGCTGAGCACCATCAAAAGCGATGGAAGCCACACATATCCCCGAAACGACTCATCCGCATATGAAACAGATACCCCCACCAGGCCAAAGATAAAAACTGCGGACATGGCCACCCCTAATCCGATGCATGCAGTCATGGAATCATACCAGGGAATGATGATCTTTCGAAATACCGGATTTTTTTTCAACCCCATCTTAAAACCGTTTCTGCAACCGGCCGGGCGGATCTTGTGTTTGAAATAGAATAAATTCGGATATGGAGATTACTAAAAGGGTTGTTTAAAATCAATGCGCTTTGTATCAGGGAAAAAATGACGACTCCAATCAGGAAAAACCGTTGGTTTGACCCTGGATTCATTCTCCTTGCGCTGATGATATTGGGATGCTCCATGTCTCCTGAAAAACAATCTCATGTGACACCTATCCGGTCTTCCGATTCAGCAGGAGAGTTTCTTTCCGGAAAAACAGGGGGCGTCATTTCATTTGATGAGATGATCCGGGACCTTTCCGATGTCGATATCATTTATATCGGTGAGACTCACACCAATCCTCAACACCATTATCTTCAATACACCATAATTCAAGTTCTTCATAAGATGGGATATGAATTAACCGTGGGGATGGAAATGATAGACCACACATACCAAAAGGTTCTTGATGAATGGACATCCGGGGGCCTGGATGAATCTGCTTTTTTGGAAAAAACCCACTGGTACGCCAACTGGCGGTATGATTTCGAACTGTATCGGAATATTCTCCTTTTTCTGAAACAGAATAAAATCCCCCTCCTCGGGCTGAACATCCCGTTTCATATTCCCCCCAAAATTTCTATCGGAGGAATCGATTCCCTTTCAGAAGAAGAACAAAAACATCTTCCGGAGCGGATTGATATCACTTATACGGAACACCGCGCGTATATATCGGAAATATTCAAAGCGCATCGAATTAAAGGGAGAAATAACTTTGAATACTTTTATCTTGCCCAATGCACCTGGGAAGATGCCATGGCAGAGAGGATCGCGTCTGGATTTAAAAAGGGAAAAATAATTGTCTTGGCTGGAAATGGTCACATTATTAAAAAATTCGGCATTCCTGACAGGGCTTTCGCCCGTGTCCGGAAATCATTCCGAACCCTCTATCTCAGCTCCCCGGAAGAGGAAATAGATCCGTCTTTCGGGGATTACATCTGGATCGGATTCAAGGAAAAAGGAAGAAATTGAACATGTTGGATTTCTTCCAGGATATGACGGGCTTCAAGTCACAACTTCCCCCAACATATGGAATTTTTTAGTTGACATACAACAATATGTTGTGATAACAACCGATCCCACAATGAAAAGGGATCCGATGGGTGGATAAAAGCCGTCGGATGCTTCTTTCCCGCTTCTTATCATCACTAACAATCAGGAATAAAAATCCGATAACAGCCGCAGAAAATGCGGTTTTTGTTCTTTCTGGAAGGGATTTGCCGAAAACGGCGGTATTAACACGTATTGCTTGAATCGGATCAAAGAGGTGCAACAGTGTTCGAAAAGATCAAAAAACGGGATGGACGGATTGCAGAATTTGATTCGCTTAAAATTACGACTGCCATTGCCAAAGCCGGAAAAGCCACGGGGGAATTCGGCGACAGAGAAGCAAAAAAACTGACGCTTCGAGCATTGACCCTGGCCCATGAGCTTCGTCTGGGACCTCTTCCGGAAGTTGAGGAAATCCAGGATATCGTGGAGCAGGTGCTTTTGGATTCTCCTTATTATAAGACTGCGAAAGCATATATTATCTACCGGGAACAGCATGCGCAGATCAGACGCATCGCGACCACCTCCAATGTCGATCTGGTGGATCATTATATCCAGAAACGGGATTGGAAAATCAAAGAAAACAGCAATATGTGCTATTCCCTGCAAGGTCTGAACAACTACATTTCATCGGATATCACCTCTGAATACTGGCTTAACAAAATATATCCGCCCGAAATCCGGGAAGCTCATAAAAGCGGTGATTTTCATATTCATGACTTAAGCCTCCTGTCGGTCTACTGTGTCGGATGGGACTTAAAGGATCTTTTAATCCAAGGATTCAAAGGTGTGGAAGGAAAAGTTGAAAGCGGACCCCCAAAACATCTGAGATCCGCTTTGGGGCAGATCGTCAATTTCTTCTATACACTTCAGGGAGAAGCTGCCGGAGCCCAGGCTATTTCCAATTTCGATACCCTGCTGGCTCCGTTTGTCAGGTATGACAAGCTCAACGACAGAGAAGTCAAGCAGGCAATTCAGGAATTTGTATTCAATATCAATATTCCGACGCGGGTAGGATTTCAGACACCATTCACCAACGTGACCATGGATCTTAATGTTCCTTCCTTTTTAAAGGACCAGCCGGTAATCATCGGAGGAAAAGAGCAATCCGAAACCTATTCCGAATTCCAAGGGGAAATGAATATCATCAACCGGGCATTTGCCCAAGTCATGATGGATGGAGATGCCAAAGGCCGGGTCTTTACGTTCCCCATTCCGACTTATAACATCACCAGAGATTTTGACTGGGAAAATTCCAATCTCGAGTTGATATGGAAAATGACAGGGAAATATGGAATCCCGTATTTTTCAAACTTCGTCAATTCGGACATGTCCCCGGAAGATGCCAGATCCATGTGCTGCCGGCTTCGCCTCGACAACCGGGAACTTCTAAAACGGGGGGGTGGTCTTTTCGGTGCAAATCCTCTTACAGGCTCCATCGGGGTGGTAACCATCAATCTCCCCAGGATCGGATTTCTGGCTTCCGATTCTGATGAATTCATTCGCAGACTTGATGAGCAGGTCATCTTGGCGGTGAAGAGCCTGTCCATTAAACGAAAAATCCTTGAGCGGTTTACGGAAGAAAACCTCTACCCCTATTCAAAATTTTATTTAAGGGACGTAAAGCAGCACCACGGCCTTTTCTGGAAAAATCATTTTTCAACAATTGGAATCATCGGCATGAATGAGGCATGCCTTAATCTTTTCGGCAAATCGATCGCCACAAGTTCAGGACAGGAGTTTGCTGTAACCGTCCTCGATTATATCCGCGATAAAATGGCGCGGGTCCAAGAAGAAACCGGAGATATTTTCAACCTTGAAGCGACCCCTGCTGAGGGGACATCATATCGGCTGGCCATAATCGATAAAAAGCGGTTTCCTCAAATTATCTGTGCCAATGAAACGGAATTTCAAAACGGGGCAGCCCCCTACTACACCAACTCCACCCACCTTCCGGTTAATTTTACCGACGATATTTTCGAGACGTTGACCCTTCAGGACCCTCTTCAAACCAAATATACCGGTGGAACCGTCCTTCATATATTTCTGGGCGAACAGGTCACCGATTCAGAACCGGTGAAACGCCTGGTAAGAACGATTGCGACCCATTACCGGCTCCCCTATTTCACCCTCACTCCGACATTCAGCATCTGTTCATCCCACGGGTATCTCACCGGAGAACAAGCTCAATGTCCGTCGTGTTTTCAGGAAACGGAGGTCTATTCCAGGGTGGTGGGCTATTTAAGACCGGTCAAACAATGGAATGATGGAAAACAGTCGGAGTTCGGAATGCGAAAGCCGTTTAAGGTCGCCTGAGCCACAGGGTGAGGGATTTATGGTTTTCGGTGGATTGCAAAAGGTATCCCTTATTGATTATCCCGGGAAAATCTGCTCTGTCTTATTTTCCCGGGGGTGTAATTTTAAATGCCCCTATTGCCACAATCCGGAACTGGTTAAAGAAACTGCCTGTTTTCCTTTTTTTGAAAAAACAGAGGTTTATGATTACTTAAAACGCCGGAAAGGACTCATTGAAGGGGTTGTTCTATCCGGAGGTGAGCCTACATTACATGAAGATCTCCTGCATCATTGCCTGACCATTAAACATCTCGGTTTTTCCGTTAAACTGGATACCAACGGCAGCAAGCCTCATGTTCTAGAAACCCTGTTGAACAATCACGCCGTTGATTATGTTGCCATGGATATTAAAACTGATCCGTTCGACTATGGAAAAATTACCGGAAACGGAAAGATCGGAGATCAGATCACCATGAGTATCAAACTCATTATGCAATCCCATATCCCCTATGAATTCAGAACAACATGTGTGAAACCATTTGTCAGTCCGGACATTTTAAAGCAGATCGCAGAAGTGATCTCCGGGGCCGACCGATACGTTCTCCAGCGGTTTCACCATGAAACTCTCCTTGCACCGGAATTTTTCAAAGGGCAAAATCCCGGATTTGATGATGAGTCCATGTTGCAATTAAAAAAAATCGCCGCCTTAACCGTCCATCAATGCGTCATCGTATAATCAGATGAACTTAGCCTAACCTAAAATGAGCGTTTTAAATAATAACAAAGAAGTTAAAGGCAATAAATTCATATGAATATCACAACAAAGAGTATTTCCAGACATACCCAACCGGTATCACGATATTTTTTAAAGAGTGTCATTATTTAAAACCCTTTGGGATTGTCGATTTCGCCGAATCTGCGGCGTCATCGGGCACTGGGCATACCAAAGTATTACCCAGCGCCCTCTTCCTTACATCTTCAGCAAACTCAACAATCGCTCAATTCAGGCCTAAATTTATTCATATTCTGCATCTCATTCATTTTTTCTTGACATTTTCATTAAATTGTTTTTACCTGATTCATTAAAATTCGATTATTCCCTCATCGATTTTCCATTATAAACCCTTTAAACAAAAAAGGAGGTGCGCTGATGGGTGGAGGATATGCGAAGGTGTTTAAGGAGTCGATCGAAAATCCCGATGGATTCTGGGGAAGGATCAGCGAAGATATTTCCTGGTATCGCAAGTGGGATAAAGTTCTGGACGACAGCAGGAAGCCGTTCTATCGGTGGTTTACAGGAGGTGAATTAAACACCTGCTATAATGCGCTTGACCTCCATATCGAAAAAGGGCGGGGGAATCAGATGGCCCTGATTTATGACAGCCCTGTTACAAATACAATCAAATCCTTCACTTACAAGCAGTTTCGGGATGAAGTCGCCCGATTTGCAGGGGTACTGGCGGGATTAGGGGTTGTCAAAGGAGATCGGGTATTGATTTATATGCCCATGATCCCGGAAGCAGTGGTTTCCATGCTGGCATGTGCGAGGATCGGGGCCGTACATTCTGTGGTTTTTGGAGGCTTTGCAGCCAACGAGCTCGCCACCCGGATCAATGACGCTAAACCCAAGGTGATTGTCTCGGCGTCATGCGGCATCGAGATCAATCGGGTTATCAAATATAAACCCCTTTTAGATGAAGCCATCAAGATGAGCCGGCAGGACTGCCAGCCTAAAATCTGCGTGATCTATCAAAGGCCGATGGAAAAAGCCCCAATGATCGGCAACCGGGACTATGATTGGCAGGAACTCATGGCAAAAGCCAAACCGGCCGATTGCGTCCCGGTAAAAGCCACAGATCCTTTATATATTCTTTATACTTCCGGAACCACCGGCCAGCCCAAAGGGGTGGTCCGAGACAACGGCGGACATGCCGTGGCATTAAAATGGACGATGAAAAGCATTTACAATGTGGATGCCGGAGATGTTTATTGGGCGGCATCTGATGTGGGCTGGGTGGTCGGCCATTCCTACATCGTCTATGGGCCGCTTCTAAAAGGATGTACAACCATATTATTTGAAGGAAAACCTGTGGGGACTCCGGATGCCGGCGCCTTCTGGAGAGTGATTTCCCAGCATCGTGTCAAGACCATGTTCACTGCTCCGACTGCATTCCGGGCCATTAAACGGGAAGACCCCA
>JBFMEI010000128.1:0-6438 GCA_040753295.1 Thermodesulfobacteriota bacterium
GAACCCGGCTCGCCGATTATCTTTCACATCGAAACATATTGATTCGAAACTGTAAAAATTTTAAGGGATTATCCGATCAATATGTCCGGATCTCTATGAAAGAAAATAATACAAACCGGGTCTGCGCCGAAAACATCCGGACCTTTTTAAATCAAATCCATGATCCGGGGAAGGAACAGAGATGAAACCCGCACCAGCCGTATTGCTGTATTTTGCACTTTTTCTGGCGTACTCAGAGGAGACGCTTTTTGCTCAAAAAACGATTCCGGTTCTGATCACCGAAAAGGAAGCCACCATGCCGGACATCCCGGATACCGGTTCGGCCATATTGGAAATGGAAAAAATGAAAGGGCCGGTGATTCGAGTCAACAGCCCTAAAAACGGTGAGACGTATCCACGTCCGATCAAAGTGGATATGGAGTTTATTTCACCGGAAAACGTTCTCGTCGACATTAAAACCCTTCAGGTCCTTTACGTCAAATTGATCGAAATCGATATCACGGACAGGATCAAACCGTTCGCCACGGAGAAAGGCATTTTCATACCGGAAGCCGACATTCCAAAAGGCAGACATAAAATCAAAATCACGATTGCCGATGCCGGTGGAAACAAATCCTCAAAGGATCTCATTTTTATGGTCAAATAACGGCGGTATTAAAGTCGAATGCCGGGCCAGGTGCTGATGGGATCCGACGAACGGCAGATCCGGACTCCTGCACGGGAAAATCGATCAAAAGCAGCATCTGCACGGGATGTGAAATCGATCCCTCCGGGAATGACTACCGGCGAAGTACAGTCCTCCAGCAGATAAATTTTACCGGCTTGATCCGGATCTGAAAACGCGATTTCGTGTAAGAGGTCTTCGATCGTCCAGATCACGCAATGGCTCTTGGCTTGTCCGGCAATAATCACGGCATCGAATTTCAGTAAATTTCGAATCAAGGCTTCATTTTTTTTTGCGATCAACGCCCCCTGAGAATCCGAAAGAACTTCAGGCTGTATGACCGAGTAATTTTCCGTGAGAGCGTAATCTCCCTTGATCTGAAAGTCAGGCTTCGTGAACCGGACAATGGAGTGAAAAAAGAGGGCTTCTTCCACCGACGAAACCAGCGCATGGCCGATTCCTCCCAGCATGGCATGGTAAGGCCATACCGTCAGTTCATATTTCCCTGTGGCTGAAAGGGTGCGGGTATAATGAAGAAGATACTTCTGGGCCTCATCAGGATCTACTCCCAGGCTTTTGGCCGCATGCGGATTGAATCGCCACACTCCTTCTTCAATCTCCTTGACCGAAATCAGAGAAAAGGGGGCAGGATGATTCCCATTTTTATCCATGAAAATGATGGTGTGAAAAATTTGTAAAGGGAAATGGGTGTCCATGGTGGGGGTGATCTGGCTGATGACATTCAGATTTCGATAGATAAACCGGCAAAGCCTTCGATTGTCGTCAACAGCTCCGGTCCCGGAGCTGCCTCCGACATATAATTCAAAACCGGGGATGCAGAAGGTATTTTGAACATCCACCAGGAGCAGGCAAATCCGAACTCTGTCTTCGGATGCCGGGGGAATGGAATGCATTTTTGCCCACAAGCGGGCTTTTTCAGCCCGAAGCTGATACGGCACCTTCCACACCCGGTCAACCTGATCCGGATCAAAATGTGGAGGAATCGGCAATTCTTTCGTTTCCATCAAATGACCTCATGAATGCTTCAATAAACCAATATCTTATCTGAATCTTGCCGGTCCTATTTTAAGGCTTAAAATCCAAATTGTCCACCCGCTTCATTAGCCAGGTGATGAATTTATCCTTGACACCCTGCCTCTGAAGCGCTATCGAGAACATGAATTCAATTCGTCAATGCGGTCTCCCTTCTGGGAGAGAATAGGGAAACCGGTGTTAAACCGGTGCGGACCCGCCGCTGTAACCGGGGACAAAAACCGCTGAATACCACTGTCTCGGATGATCGCCGGGACGGGAAGGTGCGGTGAGTCGGATGATCCGGAAGCCAGAAGACCTGCCGTATTGATGCGTGTTTGTGGAGAAGGTAAATCCTCAAGCGTTTACTGCTTGAGGATTTTTTATTTTGAAGAACAGGAGGAGACCCATGGATATTGAATTAAACAAAATCATCAACCGTATTGACCCGATCGACCGGACCTGGATTGAAAAAGCAAAAGAGCGAACCGCAAGATTGGTCATGCCCCTCAGGGCGCTTGGAATTCTTCACGACATCTCGGAAAAGCTCTGCGGAATTCAGCGCACGCTGCATCCCCGGACAGATCAAAAAGCAGTTCTGATTATGGCCGGAGACCACGGTGTGGTTAAGGAAGGAGTAAATGCATATCCTCAGGAGATCACCGGGGAGATGGTCGGAACGTTTTTTAAAGGAGGCGCCGGAATCAATGCCCTGGCCCAGACTGTCGATGCACAGGTCTGGGTCGCGGATCTGGGATGTATTCCGGACTTATCAACTCGATTTTCGCCTCTACCAGACCGCCTTCTTATCCGGAAAATAAAAAAAGGGACTGATAATTTTGCCCTGGGGCCTGCCATGTCCAGAGAAGACGCCGTCCGTTCCCTGCTATCCGGATATGAACTTGCGGATTCCCTTTTTCGATCAGGAGTCGATATTCTCGCAACCGGAGATATGGGGATTGGAAATACGACGCCTTCAGCCGCCATCGGGATGGTCATTACAGGCAGGAATGCCGATGACATGGTGGGAAGGGGAACAGGAATCGACGATCAGGGATTGGAGAATAAGCGAGGTGTGGTCAGAAAAGGGATTGAGAGGAATCGCCCGGATCCCAAAGACGGGTTGGATGTTCTTGCCAAAGTCGGAGGGTTTGAAATCGGTGGAATTGCCGGATGCATTCTCGCCGGAGCCGTCCATCAGCATCCTGTTGTGATCGACGGATTTATTTCAACCGCTGGCGCCCTTATTGCTCACACCCTTTGCCCATCGGTTATTGACTATCTTTTTGCCGGGCACTGTTCGGCAGAGAACGGACATCGCTTGATGCTTTCGCATCTGGGACTCGAGCCGATTTTAACCCTCAATATGCGCCTCGGAGAAGGAACCGGGGCAGCGCTCGCCATGGGAATCATCGACGGTGCTGTCCGGGTCTTTCGCGAGGTCATGACATTTGAGGAAGCAGCCGTCACCGAGAAAAAATCATAACGGCGAAAAAGAATTCCCGGTTATCTTCTGGAATGGAGTTGCGCGCCAACAAGCACTTTTGACACGGAGACGGTCCCAAGAATGGCCTTTCCGGTGGGTTTCGTGACTGAAGTGCGGGATCGGAGAGAATGCATCATGCTTAATCCGCCGACATAAGCGAATCCGCAGAAGAAGAGAAAGACAAAGGGGAGTGAGGCATACCGCTGGGCATTGTATGCTGTAATAAATGTAAAAACAAAATAGATCGCCATGGTGATTTCAATGAATGGGACCAGGGTTAAAGTGGAGGTGTATCCTTTTTTTCTTGGGATTCTATCCGATCCTGTTCTGCCGACTTTTGGAGTGCGGATGAACTCCGAAGAATGACCAAAGAGCGCCTCCAGAACCGCCCGGGTCTGGTTGACACACAATCCGATACCTACGGCAAACAGAACCGGAAGCCGCTTCAACGCCCACCAGATGCTGCGGCTCCCCTCTTCCTGCTGGGTTGTCAGGTAGAAGGTGGCGACAGAAACCGTAGTTCCGAAAAAAATCGGAATGTCGATTAAAACGATTTCGCGCCATCCGTGAATAGCGCTGAGGAGAAGGCAGGGTAAAATCAGAATCGACATCATCAGCAAGAGCGGATACGCGGCATTGTTGGTCAGATGAAAGAAGGTTTCGATCTTCTGAGCTGTCGTCGCATTGGAACGCATCACCTCGGGCAGGAGCTTGCATGCCACCTGAATCGATCCCTTGGCCCATCGAAACTGTTGAGATTTAAAAGCGTTCATTTCGGAAGGTAATTCGGCCGGAACTTCAACATCTTTAAGATAGATGAATCGCCACCCTTTAAGTTGAGCCCGGTAACTCAAATCCATATCTTCGGTCAGGGTGTCGTGCTGCCATCCTCCGGCATCTTCAATAGCAGTCCGGCGCCAGACCCCGGCCGTTCCGTTGAAATTGAAAAAGCGTCCGGAACGACTCCTGGCCGTGTGTTCCAGGATAAAATGACCGTCCAGCATCATGGTCTGAACCCGGGTAAGTGGAGAATCATCAAAATTAAGATGGGTCCATCGAGCCTGAACCATTCCCACCTTATGATCGGTAAAGAAATGGATCATTTCCTTAATTACTCCGGGTTTTGGAACAAAATCCGCATCAAAAATCAGGATGAAATCACCCTTGGCACTCTTTAACCCGTTTTCAAGGGCACCGGCTTTGAAACCGGTTCGATCCGACCGGTGGATGTAATGGATATCAATCCCCGCATCTTGAAGTCCTGTAATTTTTTTCTTGAGAATCTCCTGGGTTTCATCCGTCGAATCGTCCAGAACCTGAATATCGAGAAGCTCTCTCGGATAATCAATATTGACTGCCGCGTCGACGATCCGCTCTGCAACATACAATTCGTTATAAACCGGAAGTTGAACAGTCACCCGGGGGAGTCGGTTGAATTGAGCTTTAATGACCGGTTTGTCCTTTTTATGCCGCTGATACAGCCATACCAGCATTCCCCGGTGGTAGCCGTAAATGGTGAGCAAAAGCATGATCAGTCCGTAACACCCCATAAACAGAATTTCTGATATCATTCCTTCTTATTCTCCATTAAAGCAAAGGCCTGTCTGCCACCCTGCCTCTTTTCACGGTTAAACCACGGGAATTGATGCCGGTGCTTTCCAAGCCCTGAAAATCTGTTGTGCCAAAAAAAAACCTTGCCATAGCAAGGAATCATTTCAACATCATGAATTGTTATGATAATATTTATTTTAAGTTGTGACGTATATTAATCCATTTAAAATTAAAATCAAGGGAATAATGAGTCAAATCTCAAAAAAAAATTTAAGGCTTTTTTAATTTATTAATTAATAATATCAGATAATTACGGAATAGCTTCAATTTAGAGGATTCTGTTTTGGACCTGTCAAGAGACCATTTTTTACCCATATCCCGAAGCGACATGCAAAAGCGGGGCTGGGATGAACTCGACGTTGTCCTGATTTCCGGAGACGCTTATGTGGATCACCCGAGCTTCGGCGCAGGGATCATCGGCCGGATCATGGAAGCACAGGGATGCCGTGTCGGAATCATTGCGCAACCCGACTGGAGAAGCCGGAAAGATTTCACCCGTCTGGGGAAACCACGCCTTTTTTTTGGTGTAACCGGCGGGAATATCGATTCCATGCTCAATCACTATACGGCCGGGAAACGACTGCGACATAACGACGCCTATTCTCCGGGAAACAGACACGGACTCCGGCCGAATCGCGCGGTGATCGTCTATACCAACCGGCTCAGGGAGATTTTCGGGGATGTTCCCATTCTTCTCGGAGGGATCGAAGCCTCCCTGAGAAGAATTGCCCATTATGACTACTGGGATGAGGTTGTCCGTCGCTCCATTCTCATGGACAGCCGTGCGGACATGATCATTTACGGAATGGGCGAAAACCAGGTGATAGAACTGATCAACCGATTGAATGACGGCGAGGAGTTCCATCATATCAGAGATATCCGGGGAACCGTAATTATCGCTTCAAGTATTGACGACTTTCCAGATTGCATCGTATTGCCGTCATTCGAAACCGTCAAACAGAATAAAAACGCATTTAATGTTGCTTCAAAAATACTTCTTTCTGAAATCGATCCGATGACTGCCCGGCCGCTGGCTCAAATGCATGGAAATCGGTATGTGGTTCAACTGCCTCCGGCAAGACCGCTTTCAATTTCTGAAATGGACCAGCTCTATGAACTTCCATTTACCAGAAGATGGCATCCCGTATATGACCATGCCGGTGGTGTCCCGGCCCTCGAAACCGTCCGTTTTTCAATCACAAGCCACCGAGGATGCTACGGTGACTGCTCTTTTTGCTCGCTTGCCCTTCATATGGGAAAGCAGGTTCAAAGCAGAAGCATCAACTCAATCCTGAAAGAGGTTCAGGAACTCACGAAGCTGAGAGAGTTTAAGGGGATCATCAGCGACATCGGAGGTCCCACATCAAATATGTATATGAGCCGATGCTCACGATGGAAAAAATACGGAGTCTGCAAGGATCGAAATTGCATAATACCGGAAAAATGCCCCAATTTGAAGCTGGGATATCCGGAAATCCTCAAGGTCTGGGATGATGCGTTGAAAATTCCCGGAGTTAAAAAAGTATTTGTGTCAACCGGAGTCAGATATGACCTTCTGGCCGTTCCGGAAGGCGATGCATACCTGGAAGCGCTCTGTCTGAACCATGTCAGCGGGCAGCTTAAAATCGCACCTGAGCATGTGGAT
>JBFMEI010000129.1:0-6425 GCA_040753295.1 Thermodesulfobacteriota bacterium
TTTCAAGACGGTTGAAAGAGTATAATCCGAATATTCAAATCATCGGCGTGGAACCTTATCTAGGGCACAAAATCCAGGGACTGAAAAATATGAGAGAGTCCTATCGGCCCGGGATATTTGAAAAGATGCGCCTCGATAAAAAAGAGAATATCGAAGATGAAGAAGCATTCGAGATGGCACGCCGTCTTGCTAAAAGCGAAGGGCTTTTTGTCGGGATGAGCAGCGGAGCCGCCATGGTTACGGCTCAAAAGCAGGCAGCCGCTTTGACCGAAGGAATAGTGGTTGTCGTTTTTCCGGATAGCGGGGAACGCTATCTCAGTACCTCTCTGTTTGCCGTCAAGGAAAAGGTAGAGCTGAAATTTTACAATACCATGAGTCGAAGCAAGGAATGTTTTCAACCGATCGTCCCCGGAAAGGTTTCGGTTTACAGTTGTGGCCCGACCGTTCATGACAGAATGCACCTGGGGGAATGTCGCCGGTTCCTCGTTTCCGATCTGCTGTGCCGGTATCTGAAGTATCGAGGATATTCGGTGAACCATGTCATGAATATTACGGATTTGGATGACAAAACCATATCCGGATCTGAAAAAGCCGGGTGTGATCTTTCCGAATATACCCGGACACACATCGAATGGCTTGAAAGTGATTTAAGAACCCTCGGGATTCAGATTCCGACCCGCTGCCCTCGAACCAGCCAGCATTTGCAGGATATGGTAACTCTGGCCGAGGAACTTCAGAAAAAAGGATTTGCGTATGAGAAGCTGCGTTCTCTGTACTTCAATATTTCGCGGATCCCAGACTATGGGAGACTCTCGGGAATCGATATACGAAAAATCCGATTGGGCGCTACAGTCGATCTCGATGAATACGAGAAGGAGAATCCGAGGGATTTTACACTCCTTAAAAGATCAAAATTATCCGAGCTGAAACGAGGGATTTTTGTGAAAACAACCTGGGGAAACGTCCGCCCCTCCTGGCACCTTCAATGTGCCGCCATATCCATGAAATATCTGGGAGACCGGTATGATATCCACTCCAGCGGGCGGGAACTGGTTTTTCCTCACCATGAAAATCATATCGCTATTTCAGCCGCCTTAAGAGGAAGCCCTTTGGCAACGTACTGGATTCACTCCGAATCGGTAATGGCCCAGGGAAAGACGATTCATGAAAAGGGGATTCCGATGCAACTGGACACCCTTATCCGGAAAGGATATTCCGGCCGTCAAATCCGATTTTGGCTTCTTTCCACTCATTATCGAAAACCGCTGGTATTTTCGGAAAGCCGCCTCATTCATTCCATCCAGTCCCTGAAGCGACTCGATGCCTGTATTCAGATGCTCGCTAAAGTGAGGGGAGGGGCGAAGGGCAACGATCTGGACCAGCTCCTCTATGACATCAAACACGGATTCAACAATGCCATGGATGATGATTTAAATATTTCACATGCATTGGCTTCCATATTTAAAACCATCAGGCGAATCAATATTCTGGCGGATCAGAAGATGATCGATCATGATGCGTCCGTTAAAATTATCCAGGCATTCGGTCACATCGATGAGGTCTTGGGGATTTTTGATTTTCAGAAACCGGAAGCAAATACAGAAATCGAAAAAATGATCGAAGAACGGGAAGAGGCCAGAAGGATAAAAGATTTTCTCAAAGCAGATCAGCTTAGAATCCGGCTAACGGAAATGGGTGTTGAAGTCAAAGACGACAAGGCCCATTGATAACAAGAGGTCTGGTATTCAACAGAAAAAAGGCGGGTGAATGGTGAATGGAATCTGTTTCCCAAACACGTTTCTCCGGGAGGACGAATTAAAGCGTCTGACGACATGTTTTTCAACGGTCATCCTTTATCGTGTAACGGATGAAATCATCCCTGAAGCCTTTCAGGTCGCGGTTGAAAACAGAAGAGTTGAACTCCGTTTTCCGGTTCGGGAGCTGCATCCCCAACTGGTTTCTATATGGGAAGAGTTTGAAGCCTGGTCAAAGATGCACAAAACTTCAAGGGATTTGAAAACAATTTTTTTTACCGGATCCGAAACTCCTCCTTTTTTCGGCGAAACAGCTCCTTCATGGATTGCAGCCGAGCTAAAGCGGCTGGGACGACAGGATGCGGGTGTACAGGAGACTCATCAGTACGTTCAGGCCGGATTATTTTTAACCGTCGCACATCGGTATGATCGGCAGTATTGGGAGGCGGAGCATGATCTTTGCAACGCGGAAGCCATTGAGAAAAAGTTATTTCATGCGTTGACAGGTCAGGAGAAGGAGGAACTCGCCGTCGAACTTGATGAAGGAGCTATCCCAAGGGAAGATCCGGGCGGATATATGATTTCTGAGCGGATTGCTGCCTGGGGAGCTCTTTTTTTAAAAGATCTGAAAGAAGAGAAAATCTCGATGCCGCACATTTTCATCGCGTCATCGTCATCAGTGCTCGAATATGTTCTGGATCAGGCAAAGGCATGGGACCAGGTGATTGAAGATGCGATGATCCCTGAAGATTCCTCATCGGATCAAGCCGGTCTTGAGTATCGCAAGGCCCTTTGTGAAAATCTGTTCCCCTTATTGAAAGATTCGACTGCAGCGGTGCCGAATCCAATGTTGCCGTCTTTGGGAATTTCTGGGATCTCGTCCGGTTTTCTAAATGTCTATCGGATCAAAGAGAATCCTCGGGACTTTTTTATCCGAATGCTGAATTCCCATAATGAACAGGATCTGCAAAAAATAAAAAGAGAGGATGAATACGGATCCACACTTATCGCTTTGCTGAAATAGAACTAACAGATTATATCAGGTTTAACCTAAATTGAGCGTTTTAAATAATGACAAGGGGGTTAAAAATAATAAATTCATATGGATATTACAAAAAAGAGTGTTTCCAGACATCCCCGACAGGTGTCACGATCTTTACTTAAAGAATGTCATGATTTAAAACCCTCTGGGATTGCCGATTTTGCCGAACCTGCTGCGTCATCGGGCACTGGGCATACTGCAGTATTGCCCAGCACCCTCTTCCTTGCATCTTCAGCAAACTCAACAATCGCTCAATTTAGGAGATTATATTAGGGTTAATTTAATTGCGAGGATAATCGATCAAATAGAATGAATAATGCTTGACTCGCCCCAATCGTTGATATAAGGACTTTGCCCGAATCCCAAAAAGGTTTGGATCTGATATAAGATCTATGATTATATGAAAGGAGGCTTTTGAAATGGCATTTTTAGTGACGGTTGATCAGGAAAAATGTGAAGGATGTGGAGAATGTGTTGAAGTCTGCCCGGTCGAAGTTTATGAACTGGTGGATGATAAATCATCTCCGGTGAATGCCGATGAGTGCCTGGGTTGCGAGAGCTGTGTTGAGGTTTGTGAACCTGGTGCCATTACGGTCGAGGAAACCTAATCTCAATTTAATTGCTTTTCCCCTGGCCGTTTTCAGGCCAGGGGAATCCCCCTGACCCCTGATAACCCCTCGGTTTTATCATACAGGATTCCGCGCCCGAATTCCGTAACCCTCAAGGAAAAAGAATGGCAGCGACAGGAAAGGCCAGAGATCAAATTCAGGGGAATCCTCCCTGTGAGTGTATGATTTTCTCTGTTCCTCTCGGATATGCAGCGCTTGTATACCGTATAACCCCCTTTGCGCTTTTAGAAACTTTTTTACCGATGCTGGAAGATAAAAAGCTTTTTGTAAAAATACAGAAATCATACTCTTGTGAAATCGGGTCGAACAAAAAAGCCAAAAAGGTATCGGATTCCATGGCGGCTTATCTTAAAGGCATCTCCCCTAAAATTTCATGGCCTCCCTGGGAATGGATGGATATGGGAAGTTTGACACCCCTTGAGGTCATGGTCTTAAAAAAGACGGCCGGGATTCCCTATGGGGAGATAAGGACATACCGGGAAATTGCTGAAGCCATCCGCCGGCCCAGGGCTTATCGCTTTGTGGGGAATACGCTGGCAAAGAATCCATTTCCCATTCTGATTCCCTGCCACAGGGTGTTTCGAAGCAACCTCGAGCCTGGAGGGTTTGGCGGCGGGACCGAACTGAAGCGGGAACTGGTCAAGTTAGAGCAATCCCATCCTTTAACTTAAGTTTTGAAGTGATCCCATCCCGTGGGAGCGAGCGGTGTTGTTTCTCCGCAGGGCCCGACGATCTCCATGGTTCCAGATGATGTAATTTCTCCGATGATATGAAGCGGTTTTTTGAATGTTTCAAAATACGCGGAACAGGCTTTTTCTGCCATGTCGGACGACAGGGTGCAGATCAGAACATAATCTTCTCCTCCTGCCAGTGCAAACTCGAGAAGATCGAATCCAAAGCGTTCACAGAACCGGTTCAATGTTCCGGATACCGGAATTCGGGACGAATAAAGACGGGCGCCCGCAGTGCTTGCTTCCAGAATATGCCGGAGATCTGAACTCAACCCATCGCTGACGTCAATGGCTGCATGCACGCATCCGAGGCCGGCGAGAAATCGCCCTTCCAGAACATATGGCTTGGGGAAAAGATGGGCGTCAACCAGGGTTTGGAATTCTTTCGAATCGTCGGTCTTGTTTTCAAGGATCAGATGCAATCCTGCCCGGCTTTCCCCGATACATCCGGTCACGGCGATCACATCTCCGTTCCGGGCGGTATGACGATAAAGGATTTCGGATTCCAGAGCGGTTCCAGTCATGGCGATATTAATAATCAGATCGGACTTGGAAGAAGTCGTGTCGCCTCCCAGAATGTTGACCTGAAATTCCGAAGCAAGCGTTTTCATTCCTTCATAAAGATCATCCAGATATTCGAGAGAACAGTCTTTTGGGATCCCGATGCTGATAAATGCGTCATTCGGCTTTCCTCCCATTGCGGCGATATCGCTCAAGTTTACAGCCAATGCCTTATATCCAAGGCCAAACCCTGAGGTTGCGTTTCTTAAAAAATGGATCCGCTCTATGAGAAGGTCCGTTGTCAGAAGAAACACCCGGCCGTTTTCAGCGGCAAATACGGCTGCATCATCGCCGATCCCCTTTATTACGGCATTCGGCCGGATCAGGCATCCTCGGCTGATTCGGTTGATAAACCCGAATTCACCAATATCATTGAGATTCAGCATTTCTGATAGTTAAAATCGCTTGTTTGAGTTTTCGGGTTTCTGCTTCAGGATCGACCGCACTGACAATCGCGGAAACGACGGCGATCCCGTTGGCACCGTGCCGAATGACCGGTTCGAGGGTATTGAGATGGATACCGCCGATTCCTACAAGGGGGATGGTGACGGCGTTCCTGATCTGGATCAGTCCGGCTAAACCCAGCGGTGGAGCGGTATCCGGTTTTGTCGGTGTGGAATAAATCGGACTGGCACTCACATAGTCTGCCCCTTGAGTCTGGGCTTTCACGGCATCATCCACCGACTCTACGGAAATGCCGATGATCATTTTCTCTTTTACGATCTTTCTGGCCAGTTTCAGAGGAAGATCGTCTTGTCCCAGGTGCACGCCGTCAGCCTCCGCGGCCATGGCGATATCGAGCCGGTCGTTGATAATCAATGGAATTTTCAGGGATTTTAAAAAGTCCCTAAGGGACATGGCTTCTTGAAGAAATTGACGGGTCGAGCTTTTTTTATCCCGAAGCTGAACGCAAGTGACTCCGCCCTGAACAGCGGCTTTCACGATTTCAAAAGTCGAGCGTCCACGGGAGAGGGACCGGTCTGTAACCAGATACAAACTCAGGTCGATATTCCGGATTCGCATCTCCGGTCATCCTTCCGAAATTCTGGACTGCGCTCGAATCATTTCCGGCGTCATCTCATAGAGGGCATCAAGGAGGCCGATCATAAAACTTCCCGGAGCCTGAAATTTTGATCCGGCCACTTCTCCGGCGATTCCAAACACCGAGAGAGCGATGGCGGCAGCTCCAACCGGATCGTCATCCACGGCAGCAAATGCGGCGATGAGTGCCGTCGCGGTACATCCGGTTCCGGTCACCCTTCCCATGAGGGGATGGCCGTTGTGAACCCGAACCGCTTTTTTCCCGTCTGTGATCAGATCCACAGGTCCGGTGACGGCAAGAGTAACTTTCAATTCTTCGGCCAGTGTCGTTGCCATATCGAGCGTCTCCTCCACGCAATGGATGGAATCGACACCCTTGGTTGTAAAGTCACGATCACTTAAGGAAAGGATTTCAGATGGGTTTCCTCTAAGGATGCCAACAGAAACCGTCGACAAAATCTTTTTGACCGAAGCGGTGCGAAATGAGGTTGCTCCAGAGCCGACCGGATCCAGAACAACAGGAATATGGAGTTGATTTGCCCGCTTTCCTGCCCGGATCATGCTGGATACCCAGGCATCGGTCAATGTGCCGATATTGAGTACCAAGGCTTTCGAGTGCGATACCATCTCCTCAACTTCATTGGAAGCATGCGCCATAACCGGAGAT